>NZ_MCTY01000039.1:0-4677 GCF_002873635.1 Shewanella sp. 10N.286.52.B9 | reverse complement strand
TAAAGCCCTGACTTAACAGTTAGGGCTTTTTTCGTTTGGGGCAAAAAGAATAAATCCTAATGCTGATAACTTGAGTCATCAGCTGCTAGATAATATCGTGAGCGGTGAGGTTGAGCGATTACCCATGTGAAACTAGGGTGTAATGTCTGTATAAAGTAACGCTTTATACAGACATGAAACGCGAAATATTTATCCGCAGCTGAACATCGCAAGCGCCTAATTTCTCTCGTAAGAGAGTCGATAAAGCCCTGATTTAACAGTTAGGGCTTTTTTGTATTTGGGGAAAAAGAATAAATCCTAACGCAGATTACTTGAGTCATTTACTGCTACATATCGGCGTGAGCTGCGAGTGTGGGCGAATGCCTATGTGAAAGTAGATTACCGCCAAGCGCCTAATATCACTCATTAAAGAGTCGATAGAGCCCTGACTTAATAGACAGGGCTCTATCCGTTTTCGGGGAAAGTGAAATATGTACTAACCATGAGAGCTTGAATCATCACCTGCTAGATAATATTGTTCGGTGAGAGTAGGAAAATGTTCATGACAAAGCAGACCTTAATGCTGATCTAAATTCAGCAAGGCTTTATAGCGACTCTACACAGATATAAAGTACGAAGGGTTTATTTGTTGATCAACATCAACAAGCGTCTAATCAGTATCAAGCCCGATATTATGTAGCGGGCTTTTTCATTTCTGGCTTTCAATATATATGTCTATGGATATTATTTTAATAGAAGACAAATTAAGCTCCCGGTGCTCAATAGGCAAAGTTTTATAGGTTTTTTAGAGATATTGATATGACACGAGTAGTGCTAAGACGTTTTGATATAAAAACCTACGGGATGTAGTAATTTATTAATCAAAAGAGACTTATTTCGCCATTTGTATATATCTTAAGTACAATAGTGTTCATTATTTTTCGTTAGAACTATGCCTTTATGCCTGTAAGTTTAGCTCCCCATAATACCTTGGCCTTAACACAATGTTGCGACGCTATTGTTGAAGTTGACTCAAAAAAACAACTGATTTCAGTCGTTTCTAAGCTTGTCAGTGAATCTAAGCCTATGTTGATCTTAGGCGGTGGCAGTAATGTTGTATTTACCGATGATTTCAATGGCACCATTATAAAAGTGCTTACAAAAGGAATTAAGGTCGTTGAAGATGAGTTTAATTTCATCTTATCAGTTCAAGCAGGTGAAAATTGGCATGATTTTGTTGAATACTGTTTAGAAAATGGCATTAACGGCTTAGAGAATCTAGCGTTAATTCCAGGCACAGTTGGCGCCGCGCCTATTCAAAATATTGGTGCTTACGGTGTAGAAATCGATAATTTCTGCTCTCAAGTAGAATACTATGACTATACGACATCTCAGTTGATAACCCTTGATGCAGATCAGTGCCAGTTTGGTTACCGAGATTCAATTTTTAAACACCAGCTTAAGGATAAGGCTGTCATCACCGAGGTTGAATTTAGATTACCTAAGTTGTGGGCGCCTAATCTTGAATATGGACCACTAAAACACTTACAGGATGACAGTGTTAGCGCACAAATAATATTTGAAACAGTATGTGATGTGAGGCAAAGTAAATTACCGGATCCTAAGGTACTTGGTAATGTTGGCAGTTTCTTCAAAAACCCGATTATTTCAGCTAAGCAGTATCTTGAGTTATTAACCGAATTTAGTGATCTTGTCGGCTACGCGCAAACTGACGGCACGATTAAAATTGCCGCAGGTTGGTTAATTGATGAAGCTAATTTAAAAGGCTTTACAGTAGGCCGTGCTGCCGTGCATACCAAGCAAGCACTAGTGCTCGTTAACCTCGGTGGGGCAACGGGTAATGATATTTGTCAATTAGCTCATGCGGTGATGAATAAAGTTTACGATAAATTTAATATAAATTTAGAACCGGAACCAAGAATTATTGGCCCAAAAGGCGAGGTAGATATCTGATATGAATGGTCATTGGGTTAAAAAGAAACAGATCCTAGCTTTGCTTGATCATAGTGATTATGTCTCTGGTGAGCAAATTGCTCAAAAAGTGGGTTTATCACGCACCGCGGTAAACAACCACATCAGCCAGTTACTTGATTATGGCGTAGATATATACAGTGTTAAAGGCAAAGGCTATAAGCTATCTAACCCATTACCATTATTTGATGAGGCAAAACTATTGGCTGCAATAGATAATCGTTGCTTTTATTTTGATGACATTAACAGTACCAATGCCTTTATGTTGCAACACGCTGATGAATTGAAAACAGGTGATATTTGTATCGCTGAATATCAATCTGCAGGTAGGGGGAGGCGAGGACGTAATTGGGTATCTCCTTATGGGCACCATGTTTATGCTTCAATTTTTTGGCGCTTAAATCAAGGTATGAATGCAGCAATGGGCTTAAGCTTAATTGTTGGCTGCTCTATTGTAAAAACCTTAGAGAAATATGGTGTAGAAAATTTAGGCTTAAAATGGCCCAATGATATTTATAAAGATAATAAAAAATTAGCAGGCATTTTAATTGAATTGTCTGGCCATTCCTTGGATGAATGTAATTTAGTGATCGGTTTTGGCATTAACATGAGTATGTCTAATAAGCATGCTGAAGCTATTGATCAACCATGGAGTGACTTGAGTGCTTTAGCGGAGATGCCAAATAAAACTGATTTAATGATTGATTTACATCAACAACTTAAATCAGATTTACGCCTATTTGAATTACAAGGCTTAACGCCTTTTATACCGCAATGGGAAAAACATGATTTATTCATTCATAAAGAAGTGGATTTGATCATGGCACCTCATTCTCTATCGGGGATCTGTCGAGGAATTGATCAACAAGGCGCTATTTTATTGGAGATTAATGGCAACATTACATCACACATTGGTGGCGAAATTAGCTTGAGGGCATCTGCCAAATAACCGTATTTATTTACGTAAAAGCACTTGGTCTACAAGGTGGTTCTGGGCTTTTTTTAAAATGAGGTTAGCGCGGGCACGACTGGGTTTGATGTTTGACTGTAAATTGGGGCCGTTAATTGTGTCCCAAATATTCGCTGCCGTAGCATTCGCTTCTTCATCAGACAGTGTCGAATAGTGATGGAAAAACGACTCAGGATCACTGAAAGCCCCTTGTCGGAATTTCAAAAAGCGTTGCTGGTACCAGTGTTTTAACAGTGACTCTTCAGCATCGACATAGATAGAGAAGTCGACATAATCTGACAAAAAGGTACTTTTATGATCAGGTGATGGATCTAATGATGTCTGTAATACATTAAGGCCTTCGATAATCAAAATATCGGGCTGATTAATTTCTTGGACACTATCCGTTAACCTATCGTAGCTGACATGAGAATATAACGGTGCCGATACGGATTCATCGCCAGCTTTAATGCTGGAAATAAAATCAATCAACATTTTCATGTCGTAACTTTCAGGAAAACCTTTGCGCTTAAGCAAATTACGTTGTTTAAGTTCTGCTAACGGGTATAAGAAGCCATCGGTGGTGACTAATTCGACTTTTGGGTGCTCTGACCAGCGTTGTAATAATGTTTGCAAAATACGTGCAGTGGTACTCTTACCGACTGCAACACTGCCTGAGATACTAATGATGTAAGGTGTTTTTGTCGGTTTATGACTTAAGAACTGATCAAGCACTTCACTGCGTTGATGTTTGGCACTGATAATCAGGTTGAGTAGGCGACTTAAGGGCAAATAAATATCCGTCACTTCATCGAGTGACAGTTGCTCATTCATGCCTCGAAGGTTTTCTAATTCTTCTTGGCTTAGTGTTAAAGGCACCGAATTACGTAATTCAGACCATTGTTGGCGCTGAAAAGAAAAATAAAGTGCTTGCTGAGATAATTTATTTGATGTCATAACGTCCTTTCCTTAGATCAGGCACAGTACACCAACAATATATATTGAACAATAGAAAATGCATTGATAGTTTTAGCAATAGTTTAAATCGAGGTATTTTTGAACGCAGTTGTTAAATTGAGCCTAAAAAAGCGACATTTAAGACTTTTTTTATCTTTTTTATGCTTTTGCTATTGCACTTGTGCCGACATTTACCTAATATCCGTTTCCGAAATGATTAGCCGGCATAGCTCAGTTGGTAGAGCAACTGACTTGTAATCAGTAGGTCCCGAGTTCGACTCTTGGTGCCGGCACCATTTTTCTGGAGGGGTTCCCGAGTGGCCAAAGGGATCAGACTGTAAATCTGACGGCTCAGCCTTCGAAGGTTCGAATCCTTCTCCCTCCACCATTTTTAAAGGTAGTTAGGTAGCCTTAAACAGGTTGCGCGGATGTCGTATAATGGTATTACTCCAGCCTTCCAAGCTGATAACGCGGGTTCGATTCCCGCCATCCGCTCCAAATTGCTGAACGACTTGATTGCTTAATATCTCTGTCAGAGTTATTAAGTCAATCAAATCCTTTAAATCAGCACGTCCTGTCTTATGCTAAACTAATCTCCTAAACTAATCGATTCGATGTCATTCAATGCATCGGATTTTTTCTATATGTGTTTTCATTACCAAGACTCTGGGTTGAGGCAATATCATGGCTAAAGAAAAATTTGAACGTAGTAAACCACACGTAAACGTGGGTACAATTGGTCACGTTGACCATGGTAAAACAACTCTTACAGCAGCTATTTCAGCTGTATTGTCAAAAGT
>NZ_MCTY01000038.1:0-11605 GCF_002873635.1 Shewanella sp. 10N.286.52.B9 | reverse complement strand
GTATTTGGTTTTCAAATTTAAATAGTAAGTGTTATTTATGTCTATTTAAGGTAAGGAATACACTAAAAAGTATTAGTTATTCGAAAGAAACAATATTTTTATAATTCAAGGATTGAATTTAATTGAACCAGCTCAAAGAATTATTCATTAATGATTTAATATTACCTATTGCTGAAGATTCAGCAACGGGTATTGATCCCCGTGAAGATATCAGCCCGACGTCAACTTATTACTTACTAAAAGATGTAAGGAATAATGCGCGTGCAAAAGAGCGAAAAGCTCTGATTGATGAAGAAGATCTCTTATCTGTCGCAGTAGATTGGCGTCCCATTTTTGAACAAGTTCCTGGCGTACTCAAAGACCAAACCAAAGACATTGAATATATTGCTTGGTTTATTGAAGCAGCTTGTCGGTTACATGGCTTTAAAGGACTGAGTTTTGGTTTTACGCTTGCAGCTGAATTGATTGAAACCTATTGGGAGGACCTATACCCTACACCTGAACCTAACGATTTATCCGAAAGGATAGCTGCACTTATTGGCCTAAACGGCATTGAAAGTGAAGGTTCACTCATTCAGCCCATTAAAACAATCCCGATCACTGAAGGCGGCTATGCCTTTTCCACTTGGCAATATGAACAAGCTTTAGAAGTGGATCGTTTAGATAAAGATAAGCAGGAAAAGCGTTTTGATACAGGTGCCGTATCACTTGAAGAAGTTGAACTGAGCATTAAAGAAACGCCAGATAGTTTCTATATAGATTTGAATCAAGACATTGATGATGCCATTGCTGCATTTTTACGTTTGTCCGAAGCCATGGACAGCGCAATGTCAGGCCAACCACAACCTACTAGTTATATCCGTAAAGCGTTAGAGGCATGCGCTTTACAGATCCGCACTATTTCAGCACCCATTCTCGAGAAAGTTAACGTCAGCGAAGATGTTGACCCAAGCGAAGCGAGTGAAAGTGACAGTGTGGTGAGTGCTGCTGGCCAAAACGGAATGAGCCAACAGCTTAATTCACGTGCGCAAGCGATAAATAACCTAGAAATGATAGCGACCTTTTTTAAAAAAACCGAACCTCACTCTCCAATGTCCTATGCCATTGAACAAGTGGTTCGTTGGAGTGACTTAAGTTTACCTGAGTTGCTGCAAGAACTAATCCAAGACGGAGAAGCGAGGAATGGCTTCTTCAAACTATCTGGAATTAAAGCAGAAGATAATCCCTAGTTGATTACTCACAATATTATTGAAAGGAGTTCAAATGAGTGTACATGATCGATTAAAACGAGTGAGAAAGCCACGCGTCCACATTACCTATGATGTTGAAACTGAAGGCACAGTAGTTAAGAAAGAATTGCCATTTGTCATCGGTATCACTGGTGACTTCTCTGGACATAACACTGAAAAGCTTAAGCCATTAAAAGATCGCCGCTTTGTGCAAATTGATCGTGATAACTTTAATGATGTATTAAAGCGTATGAGCCCTCAGTTAAACATCGCAGTGCCAAATACATTGGCTGATGACGATTCTGAAATGAAGGTTTCGCTTAAGTTCGATAGCATGGAAGATTTCGAACCTGCAGCCATTGTTAATCAAGTTGAGCCATTAAAAAAATTAATGGAAACGCGTAATAAATTGCGTGACTTGATGACGAAAGTCGATCGCTCTGAAAACCTTGAGAACATTCTGGAAGAAGTACTAAGCAATACAAATAGCTTAGACAAACTTGCAGGTGAACTTAACCTTAAAGGAGCAGAGTAATGAGCATAGAAGCAGCCACATTAGATGCGACATCTGAAGAGCAAACAATAGAAGCATCGATTCTTGAACAAGCAATCGGTGCCACTAAACAGACTGATTCAACTCGTGCTGAAGAACTCATTCGTTCACTCACCGAAGAAGCCCTTAAAGGCACCGTGCAATGGGATAAAAACCTTACTGTTACCTTTAATAAAGCGATAAGCCAATTAGATGAAGTCATCTCTAAACAGCTATCAGCCATTATGCATAACGATGAGCTACAAAAGTTAGAAGGTAGCTGGCGTGGACTTCATCATACGGTTAAGAATTCTGAAACCAATGCGACATTGAAAATCCGTGTGATGAGCTTGTCTAAAAAAGAGCTACATAAAGATTTAAGCAAAGCGGTTGAATTTGATCAAAGCCAAATGTTCAAAAAAATCTATGAAGCGGAATTTGGCACACCAGGTGGCGAACCATATGGCTGTTTAGTCGGCGATTATGAATTCAGTAACCATCCAGAAGATGTTGAGTCTCTTTCACTCATGTCGAATGTGGCAGCAGCAGGATTCTGTCCATTTATTTCAGCATCTGGCGCTTCTTTATTCGGTTTTGATGATTGGACTGAACTAAGCAAACCGCGTGATTTAGAGAAAGTATTCGAGTCTCTTGAATATACGCAATGGCGTTCATTCAGAGACAGTGATGACTCTCGCTTTGTTACATTAACAATGCCGCGCGTATTAGCACGTTTACCATATGGCTCTGCCACTAAACCTGTTGAAGAGTTTTGCTACGAAGAGTTTGATATTGACGAAGCAAGCGGGCGCTCAAAAGTGGCTGGTCATGACGATTACTGCTGGATGAATGCGGCTTATGTGATGGCGACGAATATGGGGCAGGCATTTAGTCAATACGGTTTCTGTACTGCAATTCGTGGTGCTGAAGGTGGTGGTAAAGTTGAAGGACTACCAGCCCATGTATTCACTAGCGATGATGGCGACCCAGACTTAATGTGTCCAACAGAGATTGGCATTACTGATCGCCGCGAAGCTGAATTGAGTAAGTTAGGTTTCTTACCTTTATGTCATTATAAACATACTGACTACGCAGTCTTTTTTGGCGCTCAATCTTGTCAGAAGCCAAAAATATTCTCAAATCATGATGCAACCGCTAACGCAGCAATTTCATCACGCTTACCTTACCTAATGGCGACTTCTCGTTTTGCTCATTATTTAAAAGTAATGGCACGCGATAAAATCGGCAGCTTCATGGAAGCTGATGATGTAGAAGCATGGCTAAACAGATGGATCCTGTCATTTGTGAATGCATCTGAAGGTGGTGGACAAGATATTCGTTCTAAATATCCACTTGCAGATGCGAAGGTTGAGGTTAAAGAGATCCCAGGTCAACCGGGTTCTTATAATGCAGTAGCATGGCTTCGTCCTTGGTTACAAATGGAAGAGTTAACTGCTTCTTTGCGTTTAGTCGCTAAAATTCCGAAAGTAGGCTAATCAGCGAAAGATAGCCGGATTTGTTTTCAAGGATAGAAACAAACGATGACGCAAGAAGCTATTTCATTTGTTACAAGTGAAATTTTTAAAGAAGACACCGATGTCCCCACATCGGTGTCTTCTACTCCTCAAAAGCTTAAAAATAAGCATCTTGTTGAACGATTCCTCAGGGAGTCTGATTCAACGAGATCGCTTTTGTTATGGCTTGAGAATTCAAACCATTCACTGTCCCGATTCGATAAAGTATCGGTATTACCTTTCTTGATCAAAGCAATTGAGGAAATAGACAGGCAGTTAGAGCAACAAATAAATACCATTATTCATCATGCATCCTTTCAAGCCCTAGAAGCAAGTTGGCGTGGAATTTTGTATATCGTTAACCAGCAAGAAATGCATGATAAAGACCAAAAGGTCAAAGTTAAGCTGTTAGATTGCTGTTGGCTGACATTATCAAAAGATATCAATCGTGCGATAGAGTTCGACCAAAGTGAGTTTTTTAAACTCATTTATAACAACGAATATGATATGTCGGGTGGAGAGCCTTTTGGTGCGTTGATTGGCGACTATCAAATGAGCCATAAAAATCGTCCGGGAGTATCGACAAACGATATTGATGTTTTAAAAGATATTTCTCGCACAGCTGCAGCGGCATTTGCCCCCTTTATAACCTCAGCAAGTCCTTCATTATTTGGGGCAGACGATTTTACTGATTTATCTGCTCATATGAATATCGGCAAAATATTTGAACAACATGAATATTTGAAATGGAATTCATTAAGAAAAATGGACGATGCACGGTTTATCGGCTTAACCCTGCCAAATATTTTAATGCGTTCACCTTATTTGATAGACGGCACTCGCAGTGAAGGCTTTAAATTTAAAGAGTCGATTAAAAATCCAAATCAGGACCATTTATGGGGCAACGCGGCATATGCTTTTGGCGGCATAATTATTCGCTCATTTAGTGACTCTGGTTGGTTTGGGCATATTCGTGGTTTAGAACCAGGAGCGCGAAAGAAAGGACTCGTTTGTGACCTTGCAGTTTGCCAGTATGAAACTGACTTATACCGTAAAAGGAACAAACCTTCGGTGGATTTACTTGTGAGTGATAGAGCTGAAAAGGCATTGTCTGATCAAGGCTTTATCCCACTATCTCCAGTATCCGGGTGTGAGCACTTAGTTTTTTACAGTAATGCCTCTATACAAGAACCACCGAAATATGAGCTTTTAGAAGACAACATCAACGCTAAATTATCGTCAATGTTGCAATACATTTTATGCGTCTCTCGGTTCGCACATTACATCAAAGTCATTGGCCGTGAAAAAATTGGCTCTTTGAATTCTGCTGAAGCATGTCAGCGAGACTTACAATTGTGGTTACACCAATACACGACAGCATCTGAAGTTTCATCTGATGATGTACGTAGTCAATACCCACTTCGAAATGCTCAAGTGCAAGTTAAAGAAATGCGAGGAAAGCCAGGTCATTTCTATTCAATTATACAACTTCAACCGCATTTTCAATTAGATCAAATGGTTTCTAGCATCAAGTTAGTGACCGAACTTACGTCAAGAAATTAGTAAAGGATTACAATGAAAAATATCAATCAAATGCTTAATAATGGTCAATTACAACAAGCTATTTCATTCGTTGAAACAGAGCTGAAAGAAGATCCGATGAATGTCGATCTGAAAAGTGCGTTAATAGAATTGTTATGTATCAATGGCTCACTTGAACGTGCTGATAAACAGCTTAATTTATTAGTTCAGAAGCACCCTGATTTCCTTGTCGGGGCATCAAATCTGCGTCAACTCATTAGAGCGGAGCAAGCTAGGCAAGACTTTATGTCAGGTCAAGCGACACCGAAATTGTTTTCCCAAACTGATACCCACTCTGAAGCATTAATCAAACTTAGATTAGCGTTAACTGATGCTCAGGATGATGTGACTGTTTGTGCTGAAAACCTTGAAAGCCATCGTCCACAAGTTAGCCTAGTTTTTGACGAAAATACCAAAGAAGAAATTAGAGATCTAGACGACACCTTAGGTGGATTTATTGAAATATTTGGCACCGATGGTCATTACTATCTAGCCCAACATTCAGAAATTGATTATATCCACTTCAAACCCGTCTCGTCATTAGTGGAAACCGTTTGGCGACGTGTTGAGCTCGCGATTAAAGATGGCCCTAGTGGTGAAGCACATATTCCTATGGTCTATGGCGGCAGTGAAACAGATGCGCAAAAGCTTGGCCGCGAAACCGATTGGGAAGAAGTTGCAACAAATGTCATGTCGGGCAAAGGGCTAAAAATGTGGTTTGTTGATGATAATGCCTTGGCATTAAATCAAATCCAAAAAATTAACACTCCTGCTCTGCAATAAATTAACTCATGAAAAGCACTCAACCAATTATGGCATCCGTACTCGATAGATTAATCGATGATGCACCTGATGAACAAGATATTAAAGATAGTCATCGCGGACTTAATTTACGCCAACTTAGGGCTAATGTTCGTCGGGATCTTGAAAATTTACTCAATGCTAAATTGCAATGGCAAACATGGCCTGATCATTTAGCAGAGCTCGATAAGTCGTTAATGAATTACGGCCTAAGAGATTTTTCATCAATGCCAGTTGCAAGTTTAGATGGTCGTCAAATGTTGTGTCAGCAGGTTGCTGACACCATCAAACGCTTTGAACCTCGATTTTTAGAAGTCATGGTCGAAACCGTTGATAACGAACAGCCATTAGATCGAGTGCTTAGATTGAAAATCAATGCGTTGCTATATGCAGATCCAGAACCTGAATTTATTACCTTTGACTCAGAAGTAGAACCTATTCATCTCGCCATGATAGTAAATGAGGCATCATTGTGAACCAAGAATTATTAGAATATTACAATCGTGAGCTCGCTTATATCAGGCATATGGGATCAGAGTTTGCTGAGCAATACCCTAAAGTCGCGGGCAGATTACGATTAAGTGATGAACATGTTGAAGACCCACATGTTTCTCGAATGATTGAAGCTTTCTCTTTGTTAACAGCGCAAATTAGACAAAAGCTAGATGACAGTTTTCCTGAGTTAACTGAAGCATTGCTAGGGCAGTTATACCCAGATTATCAAGCACCGATACCTTCGATGTCTGTTATTCAAGTGACGACTGAAAACCTGTCGACGACAGGTGTGTTGTTACCTAAAAATACCAAGGTTGATACGCAAGTTGAAGGAATGAAAACCTGTCATTTTAAAACATGTTACGACATGAAATTATGGCCTATTGAAGTGACAAAAGCTCAATTTCAGAATGCGCCTTTTACAGCTCCTGAGCCACAATGGCCGCAACGTGCTAAAGCCATTATTAAGCTTGATATTGCCTGTGAATTTGAAGAAATGAGCATGCAAAACTTGGGGCTTGGTAAGTTACGTTTTTTTCTTAATGGACAAGATCATCAAACCTTCCAGCTATATCAACTTCTTTTTGAGCATAGTCTAGGATTTGCTTTAGTTAATGAAAGCCAATCAGTGTGCAAGTTTTTAACCAAACGTCATTTAAAAACTGTTGGTTTTGATGATGAAGAGCAGGTTATTCCTTACAGTCAACGCAGTAGCAGTGGTTACCGTTTATTGCTTGAGAACTTTATTTTCCCTGAGAAATTTTTATTCTTTGATATCGATGATTTAGAAGATTCATGGCAGGGGATTGACGACTCATTTTCACTTTATATTTACTTAAAAGAAGGTTCGCAAGATTTAGAGAAGCAAGTCTCTGCCAGCCATTTTTTATTGGGTTGTACGCCAGTTATCAATTTATTCGAGCAAAAGCTAGAGTCTGTAAGTATTGAAGGCGCTCAATATGAATATAAGTTAGCGGCTAAATATGCCGATGCCGAAGTCTCCGAAATCATCAATATACAAGAGGTGATTGCTTATGATCCTAAGGATAATAAAGTTGAAGTTACCCCATTTTACGGTGAGTCTCATCCTCAATACTTAGGCCATAACAATCTGTTTTGGAATGTAAGAAGAGAATCTGCAAGTTGGGCTGGTGGCTACACTGAACAAGGCACAGACTCTTATTTGTCATTAGTCGACCATAACTTTAAAGGCTTTACTCCAGAAGAAGATTACGGCGCTTGGGTATTAAGTATTACTGCGCAATGCAGTAATCGGAATTTGCCAGCGCATTTACCTTTTGGCACTGACGAACCTAAGATGTTTGTACCAGAGCGTGCAGATATCATTAAACAAGTTAAATGCTTATTAGCGCCAACTTTACCTGTCAGAGCCACATTAGGTGATGCCTCAAGGTGGCAGCTAATTAGACACCTTTCTATTGACAGTTTTAGTGGGCCAAATGCATTAAATAACTTAAAAGAAACGCTTAAGTTATATGACTTTAAGTGTTCACCAGAAAATAAAAATTTAATAGAAAATATACATCATGTAGAAGTGAGCCAAGATACTGCTCGAGTCAATCAGAATGGCCGAATCAGCTTTTGCAGCGGAAGTCATATCGAAATTACTTTTATTAAAGATCACTACTCAGGCAGTGGCGTATTTTTCTTTTGCTGTATTTTGGACCATTTTTTCTCACAGTTTTCAGTGGTAAATAGTTTTACCCGCTTAAGTATGCGATTTAAAGATCAAGACGCCATTTATCATACTTGGCCAGCACGTTCAGGGAAGATACCGCTGTTATGAATCTACAAGCCATCCTTGAAGCGCCGACTGAGTTTGATTTTTATCAAGCGGTATATCAATTCCAATTGCAATTATCTCATCAAGATAAAGGCTATAGAGTCGGTCACGATGCGATACCATCTGAAGAACTAATTCGATTTAAATCGGATCAGCATTTAGGTTTCCCAGGCCAAGCAATTAGCAAAATTGACGCAAAACTTAGCCAGCGTACAGGTAAGCAAGCAGCCGAAATGCATGTGTCCTTTATGGGGATGACTGGGCCAAGTGGGGTATTGCCGCAACATTATACCGAATTAGTCCTTGAACGATTGCGCCTCAAAGATACTGGCATGCGTGATTTCTACGACTTATTCAATCATCGGTTAATTTCCTTGTTTTATCGAGCCTGGGAAAAATATCGCTTTGCAGTTAATTATGATTCGTCACAAAAAAGCACATCAGACAGTTTCAGTCATGTGTTGAACCAATTAAGTGGCGGAGGCACTCATAGCCGTTATTACAGTGGTTTCAGTCAAAGAAAGTCTCCTAGTGCAGAGTCATTGAGGCTGATGTTAGAAGATTTCACGGGTTGCATCGTTGAGATAAAGTCTTTCGAAGGGCGATGGCAGTCATTAGCTAACACTGAGCAGACAAGGATGGTGAGCCGCGCTATGCCTGAGGGCCAATATGCTCAGTTAGGAAAAGACGCCAGTATTGGCAGTAAAGTGTGGGACATTAACTCCAGTATTACGATTAACATCAAACCCAGTGAAAAAGGTTCTGTTGCTTCTTTTTTACCTGGAGAACCTGGGTACCTTCCGCTTAAAGAATTAGTGGATAACTACTTAGGTAAATCAGTAAAACACAAAGTTTATTTAGAAATAAAACAGCAAGATGCGCCTAAAGCGCAATTGTCTATGTCTGCTGTCCCACTGGGACTAGGATGCGGTTTATTAAGTCGCGCAGATAATGGACAACAACTTAAACGCCTAATGATATAAATAATAAAGGACTATAAACATGTCAGCGATGACCTTAAGTAAACTGGTTGAAAAACTGAATCCAGTGTGTCGAAAATCTTTAGAATCTGCCGCGAGTATTTGCCATAGTCGCAGTCAGTTTACCGTGGAAATAGAGCATTGGTTACTTGCTTTACTCGAAGGTGATTCTGGTGATTTAAACATTATTAATGCCAGCTTTTCGATTCAAAAAGAACAACTCATAAGTGAAGTGAGAAATGGACTAGAAAAGTTCAAAACAGGTAATAGTGCCGCGCCAAGTTTGTCACCGCATATTGTTAACTTACTGCGTCAAACATGGCTGAACACCACGATTGAATTTAATGATGATGAGATCCGAGCCGCTTATATCATTTTTACATTATTAACAGATGACTCTTTAAATTCATTGGTTTCTCGCTCTGCCAAGCAGTTAATGAAGATAGACCCTGCACAGCTCAAACATGCTTGGCCCCAACTGGCTAGGCAGTCAACAGAGCATAAAGTATCAAGCTCTGATATTGAAGAAACACAAGCAGTTCAGAGTGCCCCGAGTAAAACACCTAGCTTGGATCAGTTTACTCAAAACCTGACTGAACAAGCCAAACTCGGTAAAATTGACCCTATCTTAGGCCGTGATAATGAAATCAGGCAGATGATAGATATCCTTACCCGCAGACGTCAAAATAACCCTATCCTGACGGGCGAAGCTGGAGTGGGCAAAACGGCTGTTGTTGAAGGTTTAGCATTAAAAATCGCACAACAAGAAGTCCCTGATGCACTGCTTAATGTCAGTATTCATGTTCTAGATTTAGCATTATTACAGGCTGGTGCAGGCGTTAAAGGTGAGTTTGAAAATAGACTTAAAGCACTGATTAATGAAGTTAAAATCTCAATTAAGCCAATAATTCTATTTATTGATGAAGCGCATACCATGATTGGTAGTGGTGGCGCAGCTGGGCAAAATGATGCTGCAAACTTACTAAAACCTGCATTAGCACGTGGTGAGTTAAGGACGATAGCCGCAACAACATGGGCAGAATATAAGAAATTTTTTGAAAAAGATGCAGCACTAACTCGCCGATTCCAAGTCGTCAAAATTGAAGAGCCTAGCCCTGAGCAAGCGGTCGCCATGATGCGTGGTTTATTACCCGTTATGGAGACGCATCATAAGATCTTAGTTTCAGATCAAGCATTATGTGCAGCAGTAAACCTTTCACATCGTTATATAACGGGACGCCAGTTACCAGATAAAGCGGTCAGCCTTCTTGATACTGCGTGTGCCAGAGTCGCGATGAGCCAAGCTTCAACACCAGGCGCTGTCGAGTCATTACAACGTCAAATCCAACAGCTTGATACCCAAATAGCTATCTTATCTCGCGAACAAAAAAACGGTTCAGATCACAAGAAAGTATTGGCCGAGCTATCAAAAGCACAGAAAGGCTTTGAAAAAAGCTTAAAACCATTAATCAAACAATGGGAATCTGAATTAGCCACGGTGAAACAAATTTCGGAGCTCGTTGAACAGATCCAAGCGCAGAATGATGACAGTACAGATTATCTGGCTCAATTGACCAAGCTAAAGCAGACTTTAGCTGCAAACAAGCAACCTATGGTGCATTGGCAAGTTGATGAACAATTAGTGGCTGAAGTGATTTCTGACTGGACAGGAATACCTGCGGGTAAAATGCAAGATGATGAAATAGCGACTATTTTAGATCTTAAAGCCAGTATGTCAAAACGCGTAATTGGCCAAGATCATGCTTTAGATTTAATTGCTAAAACAGTTCAAACATCTCGTGCACAACTGGGCGATGAAAAACGTCCAATAGGCGTGTTCTTATTAGCTGGCCCAAGTGGTGTCGGTAAAACTGAAACCGCATTGACCTTGGCTGAACAGGTTTATGGCAGTGAAGATAATGTCACTGTTATTAACATGTCAGAGTTTAAAGAAGAGCATAAGGTTTCATTGTTACTAGGCTCACCTCCAGGTTATGTCGGTTATGGTGAAGGTGGGGTATTAACTGAAGCGGTTCGCAGAAAACCATACAGTGTGATTTTGCTTGATGAAATGGAAAAAGCGCACCCAGGTGTGCAAGATATATTCTATCAAGTGTTTGATAAAGGAATGATTAAGGATGGTGAAGGCCGGGATATTGATTTTAAAAATACCATTATCATCATGACATCTAATGCAGGTACAGATACCACAATGTCATTATTTGAAGATGAGGAAACCATCCCTTCAATTAATGGCCTACGCAAAGCGTTACAAGATGACCTGCTAGCTTATTTTAAACCTGCATTTTTGGGGAGACTTAATGTCATCCCATACATCCCGCTGAGTAAATCTATGCTCAATGACATTACGACTTTGCAATTACAACGAGTGGGTAAGCGATTAAATAATCATTATCAAGCCAAGTTTAGTTATAGCGAAGATGTGGTCACGAAAATTGTTTCAATGTGCCAGGATGCTGGTTCTGGTGCACGTAACGTTCACAATATTTTGCAAAACACCATGTTGCCTGATCTTTCTATTAAAATTTTACAAAACATGGCTAGTAATAAAAAAACCACTAATGTCAAAGTGAATGTTGAGAAAGAAGAATTTAATTATAAAGTCTAAATACATACTTATAGGTGTGTGGTGGTCATAAATATATTAT
>NZ_MCTY01000037.1:941-10401 GCF_002873635.1 Shewanella sp. 10N.286.52.B9 | reverse complement strand
GTGGGGCTGGCTAGAGCCGCTAACTCAATAGCCTTGAGCTTAATAAGCAGCCTTGAGCTAAATCAAGAGTTATGAGCTAAATAAACAGCTTCAATCCATTTAAAATAATTATAAATTAAACGACTATTACAATTTGAATCAGTTTACTTTCAATGGTTACCGCATCATGTAAATGACTCAAATAAAATGGTTAAAGCAGTATTACAAGGAAAGGATAAGACAATGCCTAAACTACGCTCAGCAACCAGTACCGAAGGTCGTAACATGGCTGGCGCACGTGCCCTTTGGCGTGCAACAGGTGTAAAAGAAACTGACTTTGGTAAGCCAATTATTGCCATCTCGAACTCGTTTACTCAGTTCGTACCAGGCCATGTGCATTTAAAAGATATGGGCCAATTGGTTGCTGGCGCAATTGAAGAAGCAGGTGGTATTGCCAAAGAATTTAACACCATCGCCGTCGATGATGGTATCGCCATGGGTCATGGCGGCATGCTTTATAGCTTGCCATCACGTGAGCTGATTGCTGACAGCGTTGAATACATGGTTAATGCCCATTGTGCAGACGCGCTAGTGTGTATTTCTAACTGCGATAAAATTACTCCTGGCATGTTGATGGCAGCGCTAAGGCTCAATATCCCAGTGATATTTGTCTCTGGCGGGCCAATGGAAGCGGGCAAAACCAAGCTTTCAGATAAAATTATCAAACTTGACTTAGTCGATGCCATGGTCGCTGGCGCTGATACCAATGTCAGTGATGAAGACAGTAAGCAGATTGAACGTAGTGCATGCCCAACATGTGGTTCTTGTTCAGGAATGTTTACCGCCAACTCTATGAACTGCTTAACAGAAGCTTTAGGTTTATCACTACCTGGTAATGGCTCGTTATTAGCGACTCATGCTGCGCGTCGTAACTTGTTTTTAGAAGCAGGTACGCGCATCATGGATCTCGCCACCCGCTATTATCGTGATGACGATGCCAGTGTTTTGCCGCGCAATATTGCCTCTTTTAAAGCCTTTGAAAATGCCATGGCGCTAGATATTGCCATGGGTGGTTCATCAAATACCGTATTGCATCTTATTGCTGCAGCACAAGAAGGTGAAGTGGACTTCACTATGGCTGATATCGATAGAATGTCGCGTATGGTGCCGCACCTTTGTAAAGTCGCGCCTTCAACGCCAAAGTACCATATGGAAGATGTTCATCGTGCTGGTGGGGTGATGGGTATTCTAGGTGAGCTAGATAGAGCTGGCTTACTGCATAGTGACGTTCCCCATGTGGCAGCGGATAATGGCGGCAATTTAAAATCAGTATTGGCTAAATATGATATTGCCCAAACACAAGATGCAGCTGTACGACGCTTTTATAGTGCAGGACCTGCAGGCATTCCAACACAAACTGCCTTTAGCCAAGATTGCTATTGGGACAGTGTCGATGATGATCGTCAACAAGGCTGTATTCGTACCCGTGAAAATGCCTTTAGCCAAGAAGGCGGCCTAGCGGTACTTTCAGGCAATGTGGCTGAAAATGGCTGTATTGTCAAAACGGCCGGTGTTGATGAAGAAAACCTGACCTTTGTGGGTACAGCGCGCATTTATGAAAGCCAAGATGATGCCGTAGCAGGTATTTTAGGTGGTGAAGTGGTTGCTGGTGAAGTGGTAGTTATTCGCTACGAAGGCCCTAAAGGCGGCCCTGGTATGCAAGAAATGCTTTATCCAACCACTTACCTTAAATCTCGCGGTTTAGGTAAGGCATGTGCATTGATTACTGATGGTCGTTTCTCTGGTGGTACCTCAGGATTATCAATCGGTCATATTTCACCAGAAGCTGCTGCTGGTGGCACCATTGCACTGGTTGAAAATGGCGATACCATTGAAATCGATATTCCTTCACGTTCAATCAAATTAGCCGTTGCAGATAGTGAACTTGAGCGTCGCCGCGCTGCTATGGAAGCAAAGGGGCCACTTGCATGGAAGCCTGTATCTCGTGAGCGTTACGTATCTTTGGCACTTAAAGCTTATGCATTATTAGCCACCAGTGCCGATAAAGGTGCTGTGCGCGATCGCAGTAAATTAGAAGGTTAATCCATGCAATCCTTGGCATCAGCAACGCAACTGGAGTTAACGCCCATGCCCTTAGCTCAGCAATATTTACAGAAGATCCTATTGTCGTCTGTGTATGACGTCGCCAAAGTAACGCCGCTATCGAGCATGAAAAAGCTATCGGCACGCTTTGGCTGTGACGTGTATTTAAAACGTGAAGACATGCAGCCAGTGCATTCTTTTAAGTTGCGTGGTGCCTATAATCGTATTGCGCAGCTAACCCCTGAGCAAGCTGCTGCAGGTGTGGTATGCGCCTCTGCAGGTAATCACGCCCAAGGGGTGGCAATGTCGGCGGCAAGCGTTGGCATTAGTGCGGTGATTGTTATGCCGACGACAACCCCTGAAATTAAAATCGATGCGGTAAAGCGCTTAGGTGGCAATGTGCTGCTCCACGGGCAGGCATTTGATCAAGCCAATGATTACGCCAAAGCCTTATCTGAAAAAGAAGGCCGAGTGTATATTGCCCCTTTTGATGATGAAGCGGTGATCGCAGGTCAAGGCACCATAGCTCAAGAAATGCTGCAACAGCAGCGTGATATTGATGTGGTGTTTGTACCTGTAGGCGGCGGTGGCTTAATTGCTGGTATTGCGGCTTATTATAAAGCTGTTATGCCACAGGTTAAAATTATTGGCGTAGAGCCTGAAGATGCAGCTTGTTTAAAAGCAGCATTAGCTGCGGGCGAGCCAGTAACACTAAGCCAAGTGGGTTTATTTGCTGATGGCGTCGCGGTTAAGCGTATTGGTGAAGAGCCATTTAGAGTCGCCAAAGACTATGTTGACGATGTCATTACCGTTACCTCAGACGAAATCTGCGCCGCAGTAAAAGACATTTTTGAAGACACCCGCGCCATTGCTGAACCTGCAGGGGCGTTATCAACCGCGGGGATGAAAAAGTATCTACAGCATGTGGCCAATGACGCAGATAAACCGTTAAAAGTGGCTTCGATTTTGTCTGGTGCTAATGTCAATTTTCATAGCTTGCGTTATGTCTCTGAGCGCTGCGAGCTAGGCGAGCAAAAAGAAGCTATTTTAGCGGTTAAAGTCCCTGAGCGTCCGGGGATATTTTTACGCTTTTGTGAGCTGTTAGAGAAACGCGCCATGACTGAGTTTAATTATCGTTTCTCCAGCCGTGATAAAGCGGTGGTGTTTGCAGGTATTCGCCTGTCAAATGGCCAAGCTGAGCTTGATGATATTATCGCAAATCTAGAAAGCGATGGCTTTGAAGTACAAGATTTGTCCCATGATGAAACCGCCAAGCTACATGTGCGTTATATGGTCGGCGGTCACCCGCCTGAGCCACTTGATGAACGCTTATTCAGCTTTGAGTTTCCTGAGCATCCAGGGGCGCTATTTAAGTTTTTAACTACCCTGCAAAGCCAATGGAATATCAGTCTATTCCATTATCGTAACCACGGCGCCGCTTACGGTCGTGTGTTAGCAGGTTTTGAAGTGCCCGCCAGTGACGGCGAAGCGTTTCAGCAATTTTTAACTGAGCTTGGTTTTGTTTATCAAGAAGAAACCCAAAGTCCAGCCTATCAGCTGTTTTTAAATACGGCTCAATAATAGCAGTCTGAGCATTTTCAGCCGAGTGTTAGCATATAGCAGAGCATGACAATAAATTTCATGCAGATAGCGATTTTGTGGTTATCTGTGTGTTATTGTCTCAGTCGCCTGTTAACGGTGGCCACAAACGAAATTATATTCGGTGGCATAAAAACAATTAAAAATGTAGGTTTCATTGAGCTATTACTAACTAGACCTCGAGCCAAGGAGACTTTGATGTTATCTGTTTCGTCAAATGCTGTTTCAAAAATTAGTGCCTTTAATCCACCTCGCCGCACCCTTATGGGGCCAGGGCCTTCAGATGTCTATCCTGAAGTGCTTGCTGCGCAAGCAAAACCCACCATTGGTCATTTAGACCCTTTATTCGTCGCCATGATGGATGAGCTAAAAGCGCTGATTCAATATGCATTTCAAACTGAAAATGAAATGACCCTAGCTGTGTCTGCGCCAGGTAGCGCTGGTATGGAAACCTGTTTTGTCAACCTGGTTGAGCCAGGTGAGAAAGTCATCGTCTGTCGTAACGGGGTGTTTGGCGAACGTATGCGCCAAAATGTTGAGCGCGTCGGCGCGACTGCGATTGTGGTTGATAACGAATGGGGCGAACCTGTTTCAGTATCCGCAGTTGAAGCAGCGCTGCAAGCCAACCCTGATGCCAAATTCTTAGCCTTTGTCCATGCTGAAACCTCTACTGGCGCAGTATCTGATGCTAAAAGCTTATGCGCATTAGCGCAGCAACATGATTGCTTAAGCATTGTCGATGCGGTGACATCACTGGGCGGCGTTGAATTACGAGTGGATGATTGGGGCATTGATGCCATCTATTCAGGTAGCCAAAAGTGTTTATCATGCGTGCCTGGGATTTCGCCAGTGTCTTTTTCAGCCAAAGCGGTTGAGAAATTAAAGCAACGTAAAACACCTGTTCAAAGTTGGTTCCTCGATCAAACCTTGGTAATGGGTTATTGGGGTAGTAAAGATAGTGGCGCAAAACGCAGCTATCATCATACCGCACCTGTAAATGCCCTTTATGCACTGCATGAGTCATTACGTATTTTGGCCAATGAAGGCTTAGAAAACGCATGGCAACGTCATGCTGATATGCATCAGTTACTGCGTGCCGGCCTTGAAAAACTAGGGCTTACTTTTGTTGTTGATGAAGCGTGCCGTTTACCACAACTCAATGCGGTGTTTATCCCAGAAGGTGTTGATGACGCCGCAGTGCGTAAACAGTTGCTGGAAAACTATAACCTAGAAATAGGTGCTGGTCTTGGGGCATTGGCGGGTAAAGCCTGGCGCATTGGTTTGATGGGCTACGGCGCTAGACGCGAAAATGTTGCCTTGTGTTTACGTGCTTTAGAAGAAGCGCTGAACTAAGCAGGCTGATGTAAATGTTATATAAAAATGGCATCCCACGTGAGTATATAGTAGAAAGTATGTTTATTCTCGTGTGAGTGAGTGAATAGCTATATACGACAAGGGCTAGCTAAAGTAACAATGACGTACACACTATGTATAATGGTGTGTACGTTTTTTTTGCAACGCAATGTCGGTTGTCGTGCGCTCCATCTTGGTAGGAGTTTACACTACCTGATAAAGCAAAACCTCTAGCTAACTTTTGCCCCAAAGTGAGTTACAGGCAATGTTATTCGATCAGGAATAAGACCAAGCTACGACCCCTATTAAATGATTTACTTTAGTTAATTACGGCAGAGCTTGATGAGTGTAGTCATTGATAAGCCACTGTGACAGAAGGCATTAATATTTGACTTTATTTTGACAGGTCTGTTTGGAATAAGCCTGAATCGTGGTATTATCATAAATCACGGACGCAAAAAAGCGGCAACAATAGTGCTAGAACACCATTTTCACCGCGCTTTTAACTCTTAAACACCACTTAGTAGAGGTATTTAGTTTGATTTTGTTCTGACAACATCGTCAACTATACATCTTTACTGAAACGAAGTGGACGAACCACTGAATTGAGGTAAATTATGCCCAACATTCCAATCGTTAAGAAAAGACACATTGTGCTGCTCGTTATAGCACTTACCCTATCTTATCCCTTAAAAAATAATTTAAGTGATATACCTATATTTCTGATTGATTCAATATTTACAATCGAGAATAACCATTATCACTCTGAAGTAAATACGAATGAAAATTAGCACTTAAGGCCAAGCAGTGTACGAAACAAGAACGCTTAAATTTCGTACACTGGGTATTTATCTAGTTTTTCATTAATAGAGACCACGAAAATGGATATTGAAAAAAAAAGATTCGACAAAATGGTTGAGTCAGATACAGCACTTCGGAATTTAGTTGAGTATTTGAAAGTTCACCATAAAGTTGGAGACAAAATTCCAAATCAAAGAGATTTGTCTGAGTTCATTATGGGCTATAGCCGTCAGACTATAAGAGAAGCACTGATACGTTTAGAGTGTTTTGGGTATATTGAAATTAGCCATGGGAAATCTAGTGTGCTGATAAAAAACTTTACCTAGTGGTAAGCTGCATATGGGGAATAGCGTTAGTTTAAGAGCTTTGACTCTAACTTGATTTTGTCCAGAAGTGTGTTGCAAATGAGTACGCAATTATTGTGAACACCAACGGGCTTTTTGATGGTCGCTCAACTACAGGCACATCTTGCTACGCAAGAACGCAGAATAAGATGTGGATAACGCTTCGCGTTAACACACAGCTTATCTCCGCTTGTACCCGTAGTCACTCCCCAAAGTAACAAATTTTATTTTTATCTTTTTAAAAGCTCAACAAGATAGCTATTACGCCGATGTGAATGACTTGGTGCCTCAGTAATGGCTTTAAAATCATCTTCTGCCCCAACAATGTGAATTTCATGCTCAGCTCTAGTGATAGCGGTATAAAGCCATGCTCTGTCAACGATTCTACCTTTCTGCAAAGCAATGATAATGCGTGGGAACTGAGAACCTTGTGCTTTATGGAGGGTTATTGCATAACCCAATTCCATGCAATCGAGTACTGATTGTGTGACCTCAACTTTATCCCCCGTATCCAGCGTTACTTCACCATAGCTTTCACCCGAAGACTCAACACTGGTTAGTGTACCAAGAGAGCCGTTTTGAATGCCTTTGTCGTAATGGTTTTGCGTAAATAGAATCGCATCATTCAATCTGAGGTTTTGAATGAATCTCTCACCGTGCATTTCGAACTCAAGTCTATTTCCATTATGGTTGACGGCTTCTTGTGTTAGTTTATTAATGTCAGCAACGAGCGCTTTGGTCGGTGCCATAACACGACTGTTTTCAGGTGATTGCTGATACAAGTCACAACAGACTTGAGCAATGTCGCTCTTTGTCGTTTCGTGGAAGTGAATAGCGCCCGTACTTAGTTTCTCAGGTACGATGCCTTGATTAATGAGCTTGGAGTATTCGGGAATGCCTGTTGAACCTTCCTGACGCTTAACGATATCTAGCATGGTGTTAGCAATGGCTTTAGACAGAACGATATCGGCAAGTACCTTGCCGCAACCTATAGGCGGTAACTGGTCGGGGTCACCTGTAAAGATAATACGAACCGATGGATGAATATGGTTGACCAGGCGGTACATGGTCGGCAAATCAATCATGCTGGCTTCATCAATAACGAGCAGATGTTTTTGTTTATCTGAATCAATAGGTTCATTTCGCAGTAACTTTGCAATCGTTGAAGTGATAAAACCAATTGACTCATGCAAGCGCATGGCCGCACGACCACTTAAGGCTACAGCATGTATTTCAAACCCCATTATATGATAGGCACGCAATGCAGTTCTAAGCACTGTCGTTTTGCCTGTTCCAGCACCACCTGTAATGCAACTTACGGCGTTATCCAAGCATGTAGTGACAGCTTCTATTTGTTTCTTTGTTAGCTCATAAGGTAATTCACCAACCGCAGAGCAATATGCAGAATCTGCATACTCGTCATACAAGTTGTTTTGACTGGCAAGCGCATTGAGTCGTTTAGCAACGACATTCTCCATCAATAACTGAGCCGTTGGATGGTATGTGCCTGTTGTGTGATTTAATAAATACTGAGCTTTGTCATGTCCTGCTTTAAAGGCTTTGGCGACAAGTTCTTTGTCCTTGAGTAACTTGGTTAAATAAGTGCGTAAATCAGCTTGTATCGTGTAGGTATGGCCTTTCTCAATCTCTTTGCGTATCGCTATTTCAAGCGCTGCACTCAATCGTCTGTCATCATTTGTTGTGGCCTCAAGCTTCGCTTGAGAAATAGAATCCACCTCTGTAAAACTCATGCCGAAACCAATTAGCGCATAAGGATTATGTTTAATTGCTTCAATGGATTTCTCAGTGTGATACTTCAGCAAACGCTGCTGAACACTGGCAGGTATCTTGTGTTCAGACATCCAATTGCAGTAGGCTAGATTCTTGTATTTAGAATATCCCTCAAACAATGAGATAATGGAATCTTCGCTCAGAACACTTCTAAGCCGCTCTCTTGACTCTGGCGTATCTTTTCTCAAGGTTGCATGAAAATTCTTACCTAAAAGCTCCCAGAGCGCCCTTGCTTTGCTTTCACCAATACCTTTAAAGGCAGCTTCCCTAGCGATGAATCGGATCAGTTGTTCGCCTGTTTCTGGCAAACTGCATTCAACATACTCAGGTGACTCAAAGGTATGCTGCTGCATAACGTAATCGCCTATGTCCATGCTTTCGACTTGTCGACTTCCTTTGACTGACCAATACTGACCGATAGCTGGTTGTGCAGGCAATGTGTCAGGATCTACCTTTATCGTGACGTAGTATTTACCACTGTTGGCTCTGTATGAGTTTTTCTTTAGCGGTGTACCGCTGAATATCACCATCTTTGATGAGGTGTAGGGGATACTGGTGACGCGCAATTGGTCTTCGTGTAAGGTAGCATTCATCGAGGCATGAACCCCATTTCTGACAAGGTTTCTGATAATTCACCAAAGCGCTCAAGTTTACATTCAAGCTCTTTCACTTTGGTTTTTAATTCAATGTTTTCAGCCTCCAGTGCTGATAAGCGTTTTGAATCAAGCGCCTTGCGATTCGCCGTATTATCGTATTGTTTAGGCTTATCAGTTTCTTTTTTTGCGGTGTCGGTCAGTGGTGGCAGCACGCCTTTGTCGCGCAGGTTATCTTCTAGTTGTTTTAATGATTTTCGTAAATCAGGATTTTGATTTAGAGCTGATTTACCACAGCCTACGGCTTTAGCCACTTCAATACGATTTAGCTGACCTCTAAACACTATTTGTTTAAAGTCATCATCCTGTTGAGTTGCCACCCACACCTGAAACGCATCGAGGTTTTGCTGTGCTTTTTGCTGCCCATTTGCCATTAGTTATCAACCTCACCCAGTAGCTTGCGCAGGCCAGTCACAAAGCCTCGGGGGAATATTTCTGTGTTGAACTCCATGTCTTTCACTTGGCCTGCCTGCGTTGTTTGCCAGTCGTTCTTGTCCATACACTCATCGGAGATGGCATAAGCCAATGCCTTTTTTTCTGATTCATTAAGCACACCAGAAAGTGAGGGGAGCACTTCAATGCTTGGCTCTGCGCTGGCATCAAACTGACGGACAGGTCGCTTATCAATCGTGATATTGGCGTGTTGCTTAAGCAGGTTTACTTCTTTGCGGTAGCGGTTGCGCTCTGCGATGATTTGACCAAACAAAGCGCGGACGGCTGGGTCAGGGATGCGCTCTAACAACTTGTTGTCTTGTGGGACAGATTTGGAGCGTGATGTAGGTGATAGTGGCTTTTTAGTGTTGGTTTTACACTTTTGCGCCCATGCTTCGATGAGTG
>NZ_MCTY01000037.1:0-125 GCF_002873635.1 Shewanella sp. 10N.286.52.B9 | reverse complement strand
TACGCCAATCCGCCATTTTCCGCAGACACCCGACCAATTTGCGTGATGGAGAAGTCACGCTGACCTGATTCTGCATAGGCTTTCAGGGTTTCGTTGAGCTTATCGAGGTTTTGTTGCGTGCGAGG
>NZ_MCTY01000036.1:0-52717 GCF_002873635.1 Shewanella sp. 10N.286.52.B9 | reverse complement strand
CAATTAATATATAACATTTAGGATTTACTAACGCGTTGCACTGCATCAGCAATCTGTTGTGCAAAAGATGTGACCAATGCCACATCTTCACCTTCAACCATCACCCTTATTAAGGGCTCAGTGCCGGATTTTCTAAGTAAAACTCGACCGGTTTTACCTAATAGCTGCTCTACATGCTGCAGGGTAGTGATGACCGCTGACGCTGATAATGGATCAGTCTCACTATTAAAAGTGACATTAATTAATACTTGAGGCAACATTTTTAGCGGTTTAACCAACTGTGCTAACGATAATTGTTGCTGCTGCATTGCCGCTAACACTAAAATTCCCGCCACGATACCGTCCCCTGTCGTGCCGTGATCTAAATCGAGTATATGTCCAGAGCTTTCGCCGCCAATACGCCAGTGGTGTTGACGCATCAACGCCATGACATAACGGTCACCTACTTTTGAGCGCATAAAGGGGATATTCAATCTCTTAAATGCCAACTCCAAGCCTAAATTTGACATCAAGGTGCCAACAACCCCGCCCTTCAAAGTGCCATTATTAAGTGCATTAGCGGCAAGCACATAAAGAATTTGATCGCCATCAATCACATTACCTTGGTGATCCACCATCATGATCCTATCACCATCGCCATCTAAGGCAATGCCGACATCAGCCTGTTCTAGCAGCACTTGCTCGCATATTGACGCCATGGATGTCGCGCCAACATTGTCATTAATATTTAATCCATTAGGTTTATCACCAATGGTGATCACTTCTGCGCCAAGCTCTTTAAAAACACTAGGAGCAATGTGATATGTTGCGCCGTGAGCGCAATCAACCACAATTTTAAGCCCAGCTAAAGTCAGCTCAGCAGGGAAATGACCTTTACAATATTCAATGTAGCGCCCTGCTGCATCATCAATTCTTGCCGCTTTGCCCAATAAATGAGACTCAACACAAACTAAGTCTTTGGTAAGTTCATGCTCTATTTCTAATTCAAGCGCATCATCTAACTTACTGCCGTCAGCTGAAAAAAACTTAATACCATTATCGTAATAGGGATTATGGGAGGCACTAATAACAATGCCAGCTTCGGCCCTAAAAGTTCGGGGTAAATAAGCAATAGCTGGCGTCGGCATAGGCCCAACCAATAATACATTTAAGCCAGCGGCAGATAAGCCGGCTTCCAGTACGGATTCAAACAGGTAACCCGAAATCCGTGTGTCTTTACCGATAATCACTTTCTTGGTGCCACTGCGTGAAAGCACCCTTCCCGCTGCCCAGCCAAGCTTAAGAGCAAGCTCGGGGGTCATTTTACCCGCGCCGACCTTGCCCCTAATACCATCAGTTCCAAAAAATTGTCTTTGCTGCATGTGTACCTCTCAAAGTGAATTCATACCACTTGATAACGTAACCTAGGCAAAAAATGCATGTTTAAAATGACTGAAAAGGTTAGTTATGTAAACTTGCCATTGTCGCTGACATCACAGTGAGTGCATCCACGGTTTCTTCAACATCATGTACCCGTATAATTTGCGCCCCTTGCTGCGCCGCAATCATCGCCCCAGCAAGACTACCCGCTAAGCGATTATTAATATCACGCTGTAATAAATCCCCGATCATGCTTTTTCTTGATAAACCTACCAGCACGGGAAAATGCAAACTATGTAGTTCCGGTAACTTGGCTAACAGCTGATAATTATGCTCAAGAGTTTTACCAAAGCCAAAGCCTGGATCTAAAATGATATTTTCTCGAGACATACCTGCTGCTAAACAATAATCTACCCTTAGCGACAAAAAGTCATTAACTTGTTGGATAACATCGTCGTATTCTGGTGAGTCTTGCATATCTTTTGGTTGCCCTTGCATATGCATTAAACATACGGGCACATCGAGCATAGTTGCCATTGCCAGCGCGCCGGGCTCTTGTAGCGCACGAACATCATTAATAATATGGGCGCCTGCAGCAACTGCTTTTTCCATGACTTGCGGCTTACTGGTATCGATTGAAATCCACACATCATGGTTTTGGGCAGTATATTCGATGACAGGAATAACTCTAGCGAGCTCTTCTTCTAAAGTAACTGCTATAGCACCTGGTCTGGTTGACTCGCCGCCAATATCAACTATTTTAGCCCCTTGACTGATGACTTTATCAACTTGCCGACAAGCACTTTCAAACGTGGCATGTTGACCGCCATCAGAAAATGAATCGGGAGTAACGTTAATGATAGCCATAACAATCGGACTGGCTAGCGAGAGGGTTTTATCTCCCGATTTAAGTTCAAACACACAACCTCACTTATACTCAATTTAATGAGTTAGATAATATTTAACTCTATTAGCTGAATTAAAATACTTTTGTTCACAAAGCAATAAATATAAAAAAACCCCTTTCGGGGTTTTTTACGTTAATTTAACTCAGCGTTATTTAGCAGGCGCATCAGTATCTGGTGTCGATTCTGATTTATCGTCTGCTTTATCTGCGTCTGCAGCTTCAGAGTCAGCTTTAGTCTCTGTCGCGTTTGCAGGCGTGCCTTTATCTTTATCATCAATTGAGTCATCAGCATCCCAATCGGCTGGCTGACGAACTTCGCGACGATTCATTAAATCATCAATTTGATCGGCATCGATGGTTTCAAATTTCATTAACGCATCTTTCATGGCATGGAGGATATCCATGTTGTCATTTAAGTAAGTATGCGCACGATCGTAATTTGAATCAATTAAGTGTTTTACTTCGGCATCGATGATACGGGCGGTATCGTCGGACATATGTTGGGTTTTACCCATACTGCGTCCTAGGAATACTTCGTTTTCATCTTCAGCATAAAGTACCGGGCCTAATTTTTCAGAGAAGCCCCACTGGGTCACCATGTTGCGTGCAATTGACGTTGCATATTTAATGTCTTGTGAAGCACCTGTCGATACGCGCTCTGTACCGTAGATCATCTCTTCCGCTAAACGTCCGCCGTAGGCAACTGAAATTTGGCTTTCAAGTTTACGGCGACTTTGACTAATTGCATCAGCTTCAGGTAAGAAGAAAGTCACACCTAATGCACGGCCGCGTGGAATAATAGTAACCTTATGCACAGGATCATGCTCAGGCACTAAACAACCAACAATCGCATGACCTGCTTCATGGTATGCGGTCATTTCTTTTTCATCTTCAGACATCACCATAGTGCGGCGCTCAGCACCCATCATGATTTTGTCTTTAGCACTTTCAAACTCTTCCATGCTCACTACGCGGCGATTACCCCGAGCAGCAAATAGCGCAGCTTCATTCACCAAGTTTGCTAAATCAGCACCTGAGAACCCTGGGGTACCACGAGCAATAACGCTGGCTTTGACACCATCTGCTAACGGTACTTTACGCATATGAACTTTTAAAATTTGTTCACGACCACGAACATCCGGTAAGCCAACAACCACTTGACGGTCAAAACGACCTGGACGTAGCAATGCAGCATCCAACACATCTGGTCTGTTGGTCGCAGCAATAACAATAATACCTTCGTTACCTTCAAAACCATCCATTTCAACCAGCATTTGGTTCAAGGTTTGCTCACGCTCATCGTGACCGCCACCAACACCAGCGCCACGTTGGCGACCTACAGCATCAATTTCATCGATAAAGATGATACATGGTGCAGACTTTTTAGCTTGCTCAAACATGTCACGTACACGTGATGCACCGACACCGACAAACATTTCAACAAAGTCAGAACCAGAAATAGTGAAAAACGGAACTTTAGCTTCACCAGCAATGGCTTTTGCAAGTAAGGTTTTACCCGTACCCGGTGGGCCAACTAAAAGAACACCGGTAGGAATGCGGCCACCAAGCTTTTGGAAACGGGTTGGCTCTTTTAGGTAATCAACCAATTCTTTTACGTCTTCTTTTGCTTCGTCACAACCTGCAACATCACCAAAAGTGGTTTTAATTTGGTCTTCGCTCATCAATTTGGCTTTACTCTTACCAAATGACATCGCGCCTTTACCGCCACCGCCTTGCATTTGGCGCATGAAGAATATCCACACACCAATTAATAACAGCATCGGGAACCAAGAGATAAAGATTTGGGTTAGGAAGCCTGACTCTTCAGCTTCTTGGCCCTTCATTGAAATCCCTTTACGATCAAGATCATTGATTAAATCTTGGTCATACATTGGCATGATTGTAGTGAACTTCTCTCCAGAGCGTCTTACTCCTTCAATGGTACGTTGATCACTTTTAATTTCTACCGAATTGATATTGCCGTTTCGGACACTATCTAAGAATACGGAATAATCCATCTTCTGCGTTGACGAAGAAGAGGGGGAATAGCCCTGAAACACTGACATCAACACGACGGCGATGACAACCCAGAGAATTAAATTTTTTGCCATGTCACTCAAATTGTTAGACCTCTTGAAGACCCACGATAATTAATCGTTAGACTACTATAACTTGTAACCAGTCGCCACTATATAAACTTCACGTGAACGTGGTCGTGATGAATCTGGTTTGCGTGTTTTCACTGTTGTAAAAGCTTGTCGCACTGCTTTCATATATTCATCAAAGCCTTCCCCCTGAAAAACTTTGACTGCAAAACTACCATTAGATGCCAAAACTTGATGGCACATATCTAATGCTAATTCTACTAAATACATTGCCCTTGGTTGATCCACACCATCTGAACCACTCATATTAGGCGCCATATCTGATAGTACTACATCAACTTTATCTTCACCAACGCGGTCAAGTAAAGCATCAAGTACTTTTTCTTCACGGAAATCGCCCTGTAAAAAGTCGACGCCCACGATGGGGTCCATAGGTAAAATATCACATGCGACTAATTTACCTTTTTCTCCCACTAGTTTAACTGCAATTTGAGACCAACCGCCAGGCGCTGCGCCTAAGTCTACTACTGTCATACCAGGTTTAATTAATTTGTCTTTTTGTTGGATTTCTTCCAACTTGAATGCAGCTCGAGAGCGTAAACCTCGCTTTTGAGACAGTTTTACATAGTGATCATCAAAATGTTCTTGCATCCATCGGCTTGAACTTGCCGAGCGTTTCTTCGTTGCCATTTAAATTCCGTAACGATTTGGAGTTACATCATGCTTATATAAGGGTAGAATAGCCGTTTTTCAACAGTAACATTTAAAAAGTTGGTACAAATGAACTTAACAACCAAACAAAAACAGCATTTAAAAGGCCTGGCGCATAATTTAAAGCCTGTAGTGCTGCTTGGTGCTAATGGTTTGACCGAAGGTGTACTGGCTGAAATTGATAGTGCACTCACTCATCATGAACTAATTAAAGTGAAAGTAGGCTCTTCTGATAGAGAGCTTAAAAATGCTGTAGTTGACGCGATTATTCGCGAAACTCAATCTACCAAAGTACAGCTTATCGGTCACACCTTAGTTATTTTCCGTCAGTCTGCTGAAATGAAAATTGCCGTTCCAAAAGCAAAATAATTTCGTCAAACATCTGGTTACTTAATATTAGTCGATTGTTGATTAACTGATATTGAATATGACCTAAAAAAACCACTGCCATGCAGTGGTTTTTTTATCGCTATAGCAAACCAGTCTTAAGTCGTAACTTATTAAACGTATTCTACAGCGATAATTTCATATTCTGCGGTGCCACCAGGTGTGGTAATGGCAACTTCATCATCAAGGTTCTTACCAATTAATCCCCGCGCTATCGGTGAATTCACTGAAATAAGATTTTCTTTAATGTTTGCTTCATCATCACCGACGATACGGTAAGTTGACTCTGCATCGGTATCAACATTGACAATGGTCACTGTTGTGCCAAAAATCACTCGGCCATTGTTTGGCATTGATGTCACATCAATGATTTGTGCATTTGATAACTTGCCTTCAATATCACGAATACGTGCTTCACAAATACCTTGTTCTTCACGGGCTGCATGATATTCAGCATTTTCTTTCAAGTCGCCTAATTCACGTGCAGAAGCAATAGCTTCAGTAATGCTTGGACGACGCACAAATTTTAATTCATCTAATTCTTTACGCAGCTGTTCAGCTCCGATGATCGTCATAGGGACGGTATTCATAATGTCTTATGTCTCCTTTAAAAACAAAAGCACCCCGTGTCGACACGCATATCAACACAGTAAAATCTATATTATTAAACGTCGAGTCGTCATGCTCACATTCACTTATAGCGACATGTGGCAACAAAACAGTCTCGCGCGCTGAAGGGCTAGCAAATGATGATAGCTAAGCTTACATAAGCTTGCGAGTAGTTACTAGTGAGTGTCAAAAAATAGTAATAAAAAAGGCTGCATGACTGCAGCCTTTTTAACCGAATCGACGTTAAATTAAATATTATTAACTTTTAGCGATTCGTTCATGCAATTCTTGTACTGAATTGACGTTATTACGGTCATCTGCTGAATGGGCCATACAGGTAGCAAATGCAGCATTCAATGTTGTGGTGTAGTTCACTTTATAACGCAGTGCACCACGACGAATTTGACGAGAATCTTCAATCGCTTGACGCCCCTCAGTGGTATTAATGATGTAAGTGTATTCACCATTTTTAATACGGTCGAGAATATGTGGACGGCCTTCATGTACCTTGTTAACTAGACGCGGATTAATACCTGCTTCACCTAGAATAACTGCAGTGCCATGAGTTGCATCAATTTGATAACCTAGCTCAATCAGTTCAGCTGCAAGTTCAGCCACACGCGCTTTATCACTGTTACGCACAGAAATTAATGCACGGCCAGACTTAGGTACTTCAGCTGTGGCACCAAGCTGGGCTTTAGCATAAGCTTCAGCAAAGGTTTCACCCACACCCATTACTTCACCTGTAGAGCGCATTTCAGGGCCAAGCATTGGGTCAACACCTGGGAACTTGTTAAACGGCAATACCACTTCTTTTACTGAGAAGTATGGTGGGATCACTTCTTTAGTGAAGTTCTGCGATGCTAAGCTTTGACCAGCCATTACACGTGCAGCAATCTTCGCTAGCGGGATACCGGTTGCTTTAGAGACAAATGGCACTGTACGCGCAGCACGTGGATTGACTTCAATCATGTAGATTTCGTCATCTTTAACCGCAAACTGAACGTTCATCAAACCAATTACGCCCAGCTCCATGGCTAATTTAGCCACTTGCTCACGCATACGGTTTTGAACATCTTCGCTTAAGCTGTATGGCGGCAACGAACAACCTGAGTCACCTGAGTGAACCCCCGCTTGTTCAATGTGCTCCATGATAGAACCCACAACCACGATTTCGCCGTCACAAACTGCATCGATATCGATTTCAATGGCATTATCGAGGAAACGGTCAAGCAATACTGGTGATGAGTTAGATACGCTTACTGCTTCATTGAAGTAGCGACGTAAGTCTTGCTCGTCATAAACGATTTCCATTGCGCGTCCACCTAATACATAAGATGGACGAACCACTAACGGGTAACCGATACGGGCAGCAGAAAGTACCGCACCTTCAACCGTTGTTACGGTATCGTTTTCAGGTTGCTTCATTTCAAGACGTTGAATCGCTTGCTGGAAACGCTCACGGTCTTCAGCGCGGTCAATGGCATCGGGGCTTGTACCAATAATCGGTACACCTGCCGCTTCTAGTTCACGTGCCAGTTTTAGCGGTGTTTGACCACCGTACTGTACGATAACGCCTTTTGGCTTCTCAATACGAACGATTTCAAGCACATCTTCAAAGGTCACTGGCTCAAAGTACAAGCGATCTGAGGTGTCATAATCGGTCGAAACAGTCTCAGGGTTACAGTTAACCATAATGGTCTCGTAACCGTCTTCACGCAATGCTAATGCCGCATGAACACAACAGTAATCAAACTCAATACCTTGACCAATACGGTTAGGGCCGCCACCAAGAATCATGATTTTTTCACGGGTTGATGGCGCGGCTTCACATTCTTCTTCGTAAGTTGAGTACATGTAAGCAGTGTCTGTGGCAAATTCTGCCGCACAGGTATCGACACGCTTATACACTGGGTGCATATCAAAGCGGTCACGAATTTTACGCACTTCGCTATCACTGACACCTAAGATGTGTGCTAAACGTGCATCAGAGAAACCTTTACGCTTAAGTTGCAGTAAGAAGGCTTCGTTAAGACCTGACATCCCCACTTCAGCCACTTTAGCTTCTTGGGCGATAAGATCTTCAATTTGGACTAAGAACCAATGATCAACATTAGTTAGCTTGAAGATATCATCACGACTTAGACCAGCGCGGAAGGCATCAGCAATGTACCAAATACGGTCACAACCAGGCTCTTTTAACTCATGACGAATTGTTTGCATTGCTTCAGGCGATGCAAGGTCAACAATCGGGTCAAAACCGTTACGGTTAACTTCAAGTCCACGTAATGCTTTTTGTAATGACTCTTGGAAAGTACGGCCAATGGCCATGACTTCACCCACTGACTTCATTTGCGTCGTCAAACGGTCATTAGCGCCAGCAAATTTTTCAAAGTTAAAGCGCGGCACTTTAGTCACAACGTAATCAATTGCAGGCTCGAATGATGCTGGGGTGCGACCACCAGTAATATCATTCATTAGCTCATCTAAGGTGAAACCTACCGCTAATTTCGCGGCGATTTTAGCAATCGGGAAACCGGTTGCTTTAGAAGCTAACGCAGAAGAGCGAGAAACACGCGGGTTCATTTCAATAATGACCATACGGCCAGTGTTTGGACAAATACCAAACTGAACGTTTGAACCACCGGTTTCAACACCAATTTCACGCAGTACCGCTAAAGAAGCGTTACGCATTAATTGGTATTCTTTATCGGTCAGTGTTTGCGCTGGTGCAACAGTGATTGAATCACCGGTATGCACGCCCATGGCATCGAAGTTTTCAATGGCACACACAATGATGCAGTTATCATTTCGGTCACGAACCACTTCCATTTCGTACTCTTTCCAACCGATTAGTGACTCATCGATTAGCAGCTCGCTAGTTGGCGATAACTCAAGGCCTTGAGAACAAATGTCTTCAAACTCTTCTTTGTTATACGCAATACCACCGCCACTGCCACCCATGGTGAAAGATGGACGAATAATACACGGAAAGCCAACTTGGTCTAAAACACCGTAAGCTTCTTCCATTGTATGGGCAATACCAGCACGAGGACAGTCAAGTCCAATTGACTTCATTGCTGTATCAAAACGACTACGGTCTTCAGCTTTATCAATTGCGTCAGCTGTCGCGCCAATCATTTCAACGTTAAACTCTTCTAGTACACCTTCAGCTTCTAGCTGCAGTGCACAGTTAAGTGCGGTTTGGCCACCCATAGTTGGCAAAATCGCATCAGGTTTTTCTTTAGCGATAATGTTACGCACAACTTCCCAGTGAATTGGCTCGATGTATGTCGCATCAGCCATTTCTGGATCAGTCATAATGGTTGCAGGGTTAGAGTTAACTAAGATAACTCGATAACCTTCTTCACGCAGCGCTTTACACGCTTGTGCGCCAGAATAGTCAAATTCACAGGCTTGACCAATCACAATTGGGCCAGCGCCTAGGATCAGAATACTTTTAATATCAGTACGTTTTGGCATTGCTTATCTATTCTCCGAATGACCTAACTATTTAGCGTTTTGACGATATTGTTCAATCAACTCAATAAAGTGATCAAACAGTGGTGACGCATCGGTCGGTCCAGGGCTTGCTTCTGGGTGACCTTGGAAACTAAACGCTGGTTTATCAGTAAGGTGAATACCTTGCAAAGACCCATCAAATAACGATTTGTGAGTCACTTTGATGTTCGCAGGCAACGTCGCTTCATCAGCAGCAAAACCGTGGTTTTGACTGGTGATCATCACATTACCTTTTTCAATATTACTTACCGGGTGGTTAGCGCCATGATGACCAAACTTCATTTTCAAAGTTTTTGCCCCAGATGCTAATGCAAGTAATTGGTGACCAAGACAAATACCAAATACTGGGATTTCAGTTTTTAAAATTTCTTGGATAGCCGTAATCGCATAATCACATGGCTCTGGGTCGCCAGGGCCATTTGATAGGAAAATCCCATCAGGATTCATTGCTAATACTTCAGCTGCCGGTGTTTGTGCAGGGACAACAGTAACATCACAACCGCGGTCAACTAGCATGCGTAAAATATTGCGCTTGATACCATAATCAAAAGCAACAATTTTAAACTTAAGCTCTGACGCTGGAGTTTCGTCCGGTAAACCACCCACTAAGCGCCAAGTGCCTTTGCGCCATTGGTAGGTCGACTCTGTGGTCACTTCTTTAGCCAAATCCATGCCTTTCAAACCAGGGAATGCTTTGGCTGCTGCTAATGCTTTAGCTTCATCGATATCGCCGACCATAATACAACCGGCTTGGGCACCCTTTTCACGTAAAATACGAGTTAATTTACGGGTATCGATATCAGCGATACCAACAACATTATTCGCTTTTAAATAATCGCTTAAGGATTGTTGATTACGGAAGTTGCTAGCTAATAGAGGGAGATCTCGGATGATTAGACCACAGGCATGAACTGAATCAGATTCGGTATCTTCATCGTTTGTTCCGGTGTTACCAATGTGCGGGTAAGTCAAAGTGACAATCTGGCGAGAATATGACGGATCCGTTAAAATCTCTTGATAACCTGTCATTGAAGTATTAAATACAACTTCACCAACAGTTAGTCCATCGGCACCAATTGCTGTGCCAGAGAATACGGTTCCATCTTCGAGTACAAGTAAGGCAGACTGTGTCAACGTGACCTCCAAAAATAAGAGTCAAACCACTGAAATTATTTATTTTTAATTTCTACAGATTTACAAAATTACGAAAATTTGGCAAATTCCGGCGATTCTATATGAATTATGTATAAGCGTCTATGCTTGATTTATGTTTTTTTGGGAACAATATTTTCCCAAAAAAAAACCACCAACGGTGGTTTTCTTTAAATATTAATTGAGTCCCAATACTTGCTGCATGTCATAAAGACCAGCATCTTGATCGGACAGCCAATAGGCGGCGCGCATTGCGCCATTTGCAAAGGTCATGCGACTGGTGGCTTTATGCGTTATTTCAACTCGCTCACCAATATCGGCAAACATCACCGTATGGTCGCCAACAATATCACCGGCACGAATAGTAGAAAAACCAATGGTATTTCTATCACGTTCGCCTGTCATACCTTCACGACCATATACAGCGCACTCTTCAAGATCACGACCTAAAGTTTCAGCGATAACTTCGCCCATCTTTAATGCCGTCCCTGAAGGGGCGTCTTTCTTAAAGCGATGATGGCCTTCGGTGATTTCGATATCGGTGTAATCACCCATTACTTTTGCCGTTAACTCTAATAGTTTCAGCGTTAAGTTAACGCCTACTGACATATTCGGTGCAAACACAACCGGTGTTTGCTCAGCATAAGCACCAATCAACTCTTTTTGAGCATGATTGAACCCAGTAGTACCAATCACAATCGCCTTATGGTTTTTAGCGCACCAATCAAGGTGAACTAGCGACGACTCTGGAGAGGTAAAATCAATTAATACATCAAAATGTTCTGATGCTATATCTAATGAATCTGTAATCGCGACATCCATAGTACCAACACCAGCAAGTTCACCAGCATCAACACCTATTAGTGTAGAACCAGTTCGCTCAATAGCAGCACCCAAATATATCACCTCATGTTGCTTTGCAGCTTCAATCAGTGTGCGACCCATACGGCCACTGGCACCAACAACGGCGACTCTTACTTTTGCAGTCATCTACTTTCTCCCAGTGATACAAAAACGCCTAAGTTAACTTAGGCGTTTTTCATTAAACGATTTCTAACAATTCGACTTCAAATACCAACGCCGAGAATGGCGGGATAGAAGCGCCAGCACCACGTTCGCCATAAGCTAAGTGTTGTGGAACGAATAGTTTAAGCTTAGTGCCAACAGGCATTAGTTGTAATGCTTCAGTCCAACCAGCGATAACACCAGAAACTGGGAATTCAGCAGGCTCGCCACGAGCTACAGAGCTATCGAATACTTCACCGTTGATGAAAGTACCGTGGTAATGTGCACGAATAGTTGATTCAAGCGTTGGCTTTTCGCCTTCACCTTGAGTGATAACTTCGTATTGAAGTCCTGACTCAGTAACAATAATGTCTTCACGCTTAGCATTTTCAGCTAGGAATGTTTCACCTTCAGCAGATGCTGCAGCAGCAGCTTCTTCTTGAACAGCTTGTAAACGACGGCTGATTTCAGTGAAAGCAACTTGTAAGTCTTCCATAGCTACAGCACTTTCTTTACCAGCGAATGCATCAGCTAGACCAGCTTGTACAGCAGGGATATCGATGCCTTCGAAAGGGTTAGCTGCTAATTGCTCACCCATTTGACGACCTACACCGTAACTTGCTTGCTGTTCCATTGTGTTGAACTCTGACATATCGTATTTACTCTTAATTCATCGGTTAAAATTTGCGGGGCAGTTTACCACACTTTCGTTGCTGATGGGTGCTAATCTACCTCGATTATGACTATTTTTCAGTAGCCTTAATGACACTTGGCAAGCGTCTTCTTTAGAGCTGCTTGATACACTGGTGTCACTTTAGCTTGAAGGGCTTTTAAATCGGCAATACGTGTCGAATGAGATGGATGGGTTGAAAATAGCTCAGGGCCTTGTTCACCACCGGCTTTGGCCATATTTTGCCAAAGCGTAACGCTTTTAGCAGGATTAAAACCCGCTTTAGCCATTAACTCTAAACCAAGCTCATCGGATTCACTTTCTTGATCGCGGCCAAAGGGTAATAAAATACCGACTTGCGCACCTAAGCCTAAGCCCGCCATATAAAGATCTTTATTGGCCACGCCGCCAGCACCTAGGGCTATATCAGCCATTTGCATACCTGCATTGGTCATTTGTGAACGCGAAACTTGCTCATTACCATGCCTTGCTAGCACATGGGCTACTTCATGACCTATTACTGTCGCTAACTGGTCTTGATCGCTCGCCACCTTAAGTAATCCTGTGTACACCCCAATATGACCACCCGGCAGGGCAAAAGCATTGATCTGATCTGAGTCAAATAACACCACTTCCCAGTTTAAGCTTTGATCGGGTAATACCGCAGTGATGCGATTGGCAACGCAGTTAACATAAGCCGTTTGCTGTTTATCGGTACTGATTTTTTCCGTTTTTTTCATCGCATCGAATGATTGCGCCCCCATTTGCGACATTTGAGACTCATCAAATAACAGCATTTGGCTGCGACCCGTTGGGGATTTATGGATGGCGCAACCAGACATAACCATGGTGGCGAATAGCCCCACTAAAACGGCTTTCATAATAATTATCCTTTTATTATTTTGTGAGTTCTCGCTATTTAACACTCAACTAATTGATTACAAATGAATCTATCTAGCGCTATTGTAAGTCATCTTGTGCTAATCAATCACTATAAACTGCATCTCACCTTGATGTTTTTTTGCCTTGAAAGTCCTTAATGCTGCGTTTTTTCTGGCTGCGGCGATTAGCTTGCTTATCTTTTTTAGGCCGTTGACTGTTACCTGAACTCGGTTTATCCGTCACAGGAAAGTCTGCTAACGACAGTGTCGGCAGCGCTCGCTCAGTTAAGGTTCTGATAGCTTGTAGCTCATCAGATTCACCATGACACACTAACGATAGCGCCAAACCATTAGCACCCGCCCTTGCTGTGCGGCCAATGCGGTGCACATACACTGCTGCGCTTGCGGGTAAATCCACATTAATAATCACAGGTAATGCATCAATGTCTATGCCACGGGCTAATACGTCAGTTGCCACTAATACGGTTAACGCCTTTGATTTGAAGTCCTTTAAGGTTTTAGTGCGTATCGCTTGCTCTTTATCGCCATGCAATGCTGCCGCATTAACTCCAGCTTTTACCAGCTTTTTGGTTAGTGCATCTGCGCTATCTTTAGTATTGCTAAACACCAACACTTGCTGCCATTGATGCTGCTTTATTAGCGCAATCAGTGCTTGTGCTTTACTGCCTTTATTGACCAAATAAAGCTGCTCTTCAATGTGATCTACCACTGAATTGGCTTTATCAGCTTCAATACGGATCAGATCATGTTTCAAAATCACACTAACTTGTTTAGCTACTGTGTCATCTATGGTGGCTGAAAATAATAGTGTCTGCTTATTTACCGGCGTTTGCTGCACTATGGTTTTAATGTCTGCCCAAAAGCCCATATCTAGTAACCGGTCTGCTTCATCAAGTACTAACAACTTCAGCGCTGATAAAGACACATGTTCCAGCTTTATAAACTGCACTAACCTTGATGGGGTGGCGATGATAATCTGCGGCGGTCTCTTCAAATCAGCGACTTGGGCTTCAACATCAATGCCGCCACATAAAAGCTGCACCTTTATGCCTAAAGGCTTCGCAACCTGATTAAGCGTTTGATAAACCTGATTAGCCAGCTCACGAGTCGGCGCAATTACTAGCGCTTGAACAGGGTCAGCTTTATCTAGATCAATAGCTTGCAGCATAGGCAAACCAAAGGCGTAAGTTTTACCGCTCCCTGTTTGTGCTAAAGCCAATACATCTTTACCTGATAACACAGCAGGAATGGCCAGCGCTTGAATTTTAGTGGCCGCTGTTAATTGCTTAGGTAAAGCTGAGATAAGGCTTGGATTGAGGTTTAACTGTAAAAAAGACATCGAAATAGTGATCCAAAGAAGCAATGAGATGCAGTCTACCGCACACTGACGTCATTGTCTTAAGCTGTGTTTGTTTAAAAGCCTGCAAAGTGCTTTAAAAACTTGCCAATAAAAAAGGCTAATTACTTTGCAGTAATTAACCTTTTAATCGACTCGCTAATAGCTAAATTTAATAAATAAATTTAGCTATTTAAATCGTGAAAAAACTTTTTTACGCCATCAAAGAACCCTTCAGCTTTAGGGCTGTGCTTCTTTGACTCACCGGTTAAGGTCGCTTCAAACTCACGAAGTAGCTCTTTTTGCTTTTCGTTAAGTTTAACTGGTGTTTCCATGACGACTTTACAAAGTAAGTCACCAACGGCGTGGCTGCGAACCGATTTAACACCTTTACCGCGCAAGCGGAACATACGGCCAGTTTGGCTTTCTGCAGGTATTTTCAAATTCACTTTACCATCAAGTGTTGGCACTTCAATCTCGCCACCTAATGCAGCTTTGCTGAATGAAATTGGCACTTCGCAGTAGAGGTTATTACCATCACGAACAAAAATATTATGTTCACGAACGCTCACCTGTACATATAAGTCACCCGGAGGCGCGCCAAACTCACCCGCTTCACCTTCACCGGTTAAGCGAACACGATCGCCAGTATCAACACCAGCTGGTATTTTAACTGATAAGGTTTTGCTCTTTTCAACACGGCCTTCGCCATGACACTTCTTACAAGGATCTTTAATGATCTTGCCGCGGCCATGACAAGTCGGACACGCCTGCTGAACAGCAAAGAAGCCTTGACGCATTTGTACTTGGCCTTGACCATGACAGGTACCACAAGTGGTTGCTGACGAGCCTTTCTTAGCGCCGCTGCCATCACAGCTATCACACGATGCTAAGGTAGGAATACGTAACTCTTTAGTAAGGCCACGAACCGCTTCTTCAAGTGATAAGTCTAAGTTGTAACGTAAGTCACTACCGCGAGCCGCTTGACGTTGTCCACCGCCACGACGACCGCCGCCAAAGATATCGCCAAACACGTCACCAAAGATATCACCGAAATCACCGCCGCCACCTTGACCGCCGCCACGATTAGGATCAACGCCTGCATGACCAAATTGGTCATAAGCCGCTTTCTTATTCGCGTCAGTTAAAATTTCATAAGCTTCTTTAGCTTCTTTAAAGTTAACTTCAGCTTCTTTGTCGCCTGGGTTACGGTCAGGATGATATTTCATCGCTAGACGCTTATAGGCTTTTTTGATTTCTCGTTCACTGGCATCGCGACCGACACTTAGAACTTCGTAATAATCTCGCTTTGACATAATCTCAGTTTTCTCAAGCAGGTATTGTACGAACGGGCGTTAGAGATTTCTCCCAACGCCCGCCTGAAAGTTAACTAACTAATTTAGCTTACTTTTTGTCGTCTTTTACTTCTTCAAACTCAGCATCAACAACGTCATCTTCAGGCTTAGCTTCTTGCGCATCTTGTGCTGGAGCTTCACCTTGTTGCGCTTGTGCTTTCGCTTGAGCGATTTCCATTAACTTAGCAGACGCTTCCATTAATGCTTGAGTCGCTTTATCAATTGCTTCTTTGTCGTTACCTTTAGTTGCGGTATCAACGTCAGCCATTGCTGCTTCAATTTTCTCTTTTTCTTCAGCTGGTAATGCTTCACCCGCTTCTTCGATTTGCTTCTTAGTTGCGTGAACCATGCCATCAGCTTGGTTACGTGCAGTCACTAGCTCTTCGAATTTAGCATCTTCATCAGCGTGAGCTTCTGCATCACGAACCATTTGCTCTACTTCTTCGTCACTTAGACCTGAGTTAGCTTTAATAGTGATGTTTTGCGCTTTACCGGTTTTCTTATCAGTTGCTGATACGTTTAAGATACCATCAGCATCGATGTCGAAAGATACTTCAACTTGTGGCATGCCACGTGGCGCTGGTTCAATACCTTCTAGGTTGAATTGACCTAGAGATTTGTTGTAGCTAGCTTGCTTACGCTCACCTTGAAGTACGTGAATTGTTACTGCACTTTGGTTATCTTCAGCAGTTGAGAACGTTTGACTCGCTTTAGTCGGGATAGTGGTGTTCTTCTCGATAAGCTTAGTCATTACGCTACCCATGGTTTCGATACCAAATGATAGTGGTGTAACGTCAAGTAGCAATACGTCTTTCACGTCGCCAGAAAGTACACCAGCTTGAATTGCTGCGCCTACGGCTACGGCTTCATCTGGGTTAACGTCTTTACGTGGCTCTTTACCGAAGAAGTCAGTTACTGCAGCCTGTACTTTAGGCATACGAGTTTGACCACCAACTAAAATCACTTCGTTGATGTCTGAAACAGATAAGTCTGCATCAGCTAGCGCAACTTTTAATGGCTCTAAAGAACGTTGGATTAAGTCGTCAACTAAAGACTCTAACTTAGCACGAGTGATTTTAACCACTAAATGCTTAGGACCTGTTGCATCAGCAGTGATGTAAGGCAGGTTAACTTCAGTTTGTGTTGTGCTTGAAAGTTCAATTTTCGCTTTTTCTGCAGCTTCTTTAACACGTTGCATTGCTAGCGGGTCGTTACGTAAGTCTAGACCTTGCTCTTTTTTGAACTCATCAGCTAAGTAGTTAATTAGGCGGTTATCGAAATCTTCACCACCTAAATGAGTATCACCGTTAGTAGCAAGTACTTCGAAAGTTTGGTCACCATCGTTGCTATCAATTTCAATGATAGAGATATCAAAAGTACCACCACCTAAATCGTATACTGCAACAACGTTGTCGCCTTGTTTTTTGTCGATACCGTAAGCTAGTGCAGCAGCAGTTGGCTCGTTGATGATACGTTTAACATCAAGACCAGCAATACGACCAGCATCTTTAGTTGCTTGACGTTGTGAATCATTAAAGTATGCAGGAACAGTAATAACCGCTTCTGTTACTTCTTCACCCAAGAAATCTTCAGCTGTTTTCTTCATCTTTTTCAAGATTTCAGCAGATACTTGTGGTGGTGCCATTTTCTTGCCGTGAGCTTCAACCCATGCGTCACCATTGTCAGTACCAATGATTTTGAAAGGCATGATGTCAACATCACGTTGAACTTCGTCATCTTTAAAACGACGACCGATTAAACGCTTAATCGCGAAAAAAGTATTTGTTGGGTTTGTAACTGCTTGACGCTTAGCAGGTGAGCCTACTAATGTTTCGTCATCGGTATATGCGATGATAGATGCTGTTGTACGTTCGCCTTCAGCATTCTCGATTACGCGAGCAGTACCGCCATCAAGGACAGCCACACAAGAGTTAGTTGTGCCTAAGTCAATACCAATAATTTTGCCCATGAGGATCTCCGAAATATAAAATTTTAATGTAACTAATTTGATTATGTTTGTTGATATGGGGTCAGGAATTGATTTTTCAAGTCCTAATTTTTGCCTCTCATATCAGCCTTACTGCATATATTGGGACAGCTAACTAAAATACAAGGGCTGATCAAAAAAATTATTAAAAATATCTTAAGTAAATATGCCGTGACCTCATTTTGTATATTGCATACAATCTGTCCATACTTGCTTGCTTTGCTAATCCACCCCTTGGATATTATGCATAATAACTATTATTAGGAATGATTTTGTCAAACACTTCTCTTGCCTATGCCTATGGTTTAGTTGCCGTTTTACTTTGGTCGACAGTCGCGACTGCATTTAAAGTCGCGCTAAGTTTTTATACACCCTTACAATTGGTATTTGTTGCAGTGCTCACCTCTATTATTGCATTGAGTGTGATTATCCTATGGCAAAGAAAGCACACATTAATGCTGCGACAATTGAAACGTCGCCCAGGATTTTATTTGCTTAGCGGTATTCTGAATCCGTTTCTTTATTACTTTGTGCTGTTTGAAGCTTACGATTTGCTTCCAGCTCAACAAGCCTTATCCCTTAATTACACTTGGGCGATTTTATTGCCCATTTTAGCTGTCCCTTTGCTGGGTCATAAGCTCACAAAGGTTGATGTCATTGCCGCGCTGATTGCCTATAGCGGCGTTTACATTATCGCAACCGGCGGCAATATCACCGCATTTAACTTTGATAGCCCTAAAGGGATTGCTTTTGTATTAAGCAGTACGGTGATTTGGTGCTTATATTGGGTAACCAATACCAAGGATGACGGCGATGCCACTGTAAGCTTATTACTTAGCTTTTTAATTGGTTTACCTTTAGTGACTATTGCCATGCTAATCCATCAACCCATAAGCGACTTTAGTTGGCAAGCGCTAACTGCTGGAGTGTATGTGGGGCTATTTGAAATGGGTATCACCTTTGTTTTATGGCTTATGGCACTTAAAAGCACCGAGAAAACCTCTAACATCACCACGCTTGTATTTTTAACCCCTGTGCTGTCTGTTGGGTTTATCGCGCTAATCTTAAAAGAGCAAATCGCCAGCAGTACCTATATTGGTCTATGCTTTATTTTAACGGGGTTAATATTGCAAAAGGTAATCCCACAGCTGTTGAGAAAATCCAGTTTAAAGATCAGCCATAAGCATAATAAGTAGCAGTGGTTAAAGCATTTTACGATATTTAAACGATTAAAATTTAAACTTTATTGTCAACATGGCAGTTAGTTGCTATTAATAAGGTGTGCAGTTAATACGGTGTACAAGATACAAAGGATGCTTCAAGGAGGAGATTGGCAATGGGAATGCCGAGATGGAATTTAAGTGACACCACTGAAAATAAAATTCGCAGCTATAGCTTAATGCTTACCGCGGCTATTATGCTTTATGAATATCTCAACGGTGATATCTCAACCCAATACCCCGCCATGTATATATGTATTTTTGTTTTTCCTGCGGTCTACTTCACTAATAGCATACAAGAAAAGTACTTCCCGCTTATCATGGAGTATGTTCAAGCAGCTAGGCTTGTAAGCATATTTATGACGCTGAGCAGCTTTTTAATTTGGTGTTACACCACTTATATACGTTTATCTACTCCTGCGATTTCCAGCCATGGGCTATACCTGCAATAATCCTATAACGGCAATAACCTCTGGCGACAATAACCTCTAGCGGCACATTTCAAAGCTGCTGCTATTTCAGTGCTCAAAAAAACAAAAAAAGCACCGAGGTGCTTTTTAAGTTTTAAGCGCAAATCAAGTCAGTTTGTCACTCACAGCATCGTCAGCTTCAAATCTGGCTTGGGTTAGTTTATTTTAGCTGCGAGAAGTATAATCACCAGTTGCCAACCACTTATAAGTCGTTAGTGCATCAAGAGCCATTGGTCCGCGAGCATGTAGCTTTTGGGTACTGACCGCCACTTCAGCCCCTAAACCAAATTGCGAGCCATCCGTAAAACGGGTGCTGGCATTGACATATACCGCTGCTGAGTCTACTTGATTCATAAAGTGGCAGGTCGCATTAATATCGTCAGATAAAATCGCTTCAGAGTGACCGCTAGAGTGTTGACGAATATGGGTAATTGCTTGGTCAATATCAGTCACAATCTTAACCCCAAGTGTTAATGACAACCACTCAGTACTGAAGGTTTCATCCGTTGCAGGATGAATATCAAACTGACTTGCTGCAAATAACTGCTGCGTTTTTTCACAAGTATAAAAACTCACGCCTAATGCCGACATCTGCGTAAACAAATCTGCTAAAAACTCAGCCGCAACAGCTTCGTGAACCAGTAAGGTATCTAAGGCATTACACACTGTTGGACGCTGCACTTTTGCATTAATGATCACCTCAGCACTGCGAGATAAATCCGCTGATTTATCAAGGTATAAATGACAAATACCAATGCCGCCTAAAATCACCGGAATACTGGCTTTTTCAGCGCAAAGGCGTTGTAAGGTTTGGCCGCCGCGAGGAATAATCATATCCACATATTGGTCAAGGCGCAGTAAGCCAGTCACTAAGTCGCGATCGGTAGAGTTAATCAGCTGCACAGCATCTTCAGGTAAACCTTGTAATGTCAGCGCTGTGCGGATCACCTCACTTAAAACTTTATTTGAGGTTAAGGTTTCTTTACCGCCACGAAGGATCACTGCATTACCGGTTTTTAGTGCTAGTACGGCAATATCAACAGTGACGTTAGGGCGTGCTTCGTAAATCACCCCAACAACTCCCAGTGGCACTTTGCGTTGAGTTAAACGTAAACCGTTATCTAATAACTGGCTAGCTGATTCACTGCCCACAGGATCGGCAAGATTAATCACATTTTCAATATCAGCAATAATGCCAGCTAATCGCTCGCTATCTAGCAATAATCTATCGATCATCGCATCGGTTAAACCATTGGCTCTTGCTGCCTGCACGTCTTGGTCGTTCGCCGCTAAAATCGCTTCGGTATTTAGCGTTAGTTGCTCGCTAATACAACGAAGCAAAGCGTTTTTGTTTTGGCTCGATAAATTAGCAAGGGCAAAGCTTGCTGCTTTTGCTTGCTTACCTAGCGTGGTTAAATATTGCTGCTGTGACATGTTTTCGTCCTTTAATTTATTCACTATCTAGTACCACCATGTCATTACGATGTATTGCTGCTACGCCGTAATCATAGCCAAGTAATGTTTCAATCTCGTTGGAGTGCTTTCCTGCAATTATCGTTAATGCTTTAGCACAATAACGGCTCATGCCTTTAGCAAGCACGTGACCTGATTTATCGGCAATCAACACAGTTGCGCCACGTTCAAATTGCCCTTCTACGCTGACAATCCCTTTAGGCAATAAGCTGCGACCATTTTCAACGACCGCTTTACAGGCGCCATCATCTAATATCAGCCGCCCTTCTGTTGCAGGGCCAGCTAAAATCCATTGTTTTCGGCTTTCAAGGGGATTTTTAGTGACACTAAAATGAGTGCCGACCGATTCTTTACTGACTACTTGTGAAATCACATTAGGCAAATGACCTGAAGCAATGACCACTTCAACACCTGCTCGCCTAGCCACATCGGCCGCTTCTAACTTAGTCGCCATGCCGCCAGTGCCTAAACCTGAAACTGCGCCACCCGCTAACAAGCGTAAGTTATCATCAATATTGACCACTGAAGTAATTAACTTGGCATCGGGGTTATTGCGTGGATCGGCATCAAATAAGCCGATTTGATCAGTCAATAACACTAATAAGTCAGCATCACATAATAATGCGGCCCTAGCTGATAAATTGTCATTGTCGCCCACTTTAATTTCATTGGTGGCAACGGCATCATTTTCATTAATAATCGGAATAATATTATTATCTAACAATGCATTGAGTGTATCTCGAGCATTTAGATAGCGTTCACGATCATGTAAGTCGGCGCGGGTTAACAATAACTGTCCCACGTGCAAACCATAAATACTGAACAGTTCTGACCAAGCTAAAATAAGCTGACTTTGACCCACGGCGGCTAATAATTGTTTATTGGGCATAGTATCGGGCAATACGGGGTATTGCAGATGTTCGCGACCAGCCGCTATTGCGCCAGATGTGCACAATACAACTTCAATACCTGAACGCACAAGCACAGACATTTGTCTGGCCAGTTCCACCATATGTGCTTTATCGAGCTTGTTACTGCCCGAAGTTAAGACACTGGTACCTAATTTTACGACGACCCGCTTGTAAGTCATGACTGCCTTTTCAAACTCAAAAATATTGACTGAAATATTTTTATACCTAATTCAGCGAATAATTCATAGTAAAGCCCATAATTGAGTAAACAAATACTATATTTATTTGTTATACAGCATAAAAAAGGGCTATGCATTGCATAACCCTTAACAAAAATCACTAATTTATCATTGCTGCTTAATTACAGCTTGATAACCCACACATGAGCTTACTCAGCAGGTGTTATGGCGAGCAAAGCCAAGGTTAACCCCAAATAAACTTAGCTAAAAATAGTGCCGCAATAAACAAGATACCAAGATTTAACTCTTTAAAACGGCCAGTAAGTAGTTTAATCACCGCATAAGAGATAAAACCAAACCCTATGGCATTAGCAATTGAAAAGGTTAATGGCATCAATAAACACACAATGACCACAGGCGCCGCTTCTGTTAAGTCTTCCCACTCAACATTGACTAAGCCAGACATCATCAAAATCGCCACATAAAACAAGGCGCCACTGGTAGCATAAGCGGGTACCATGCCGGCAAGTGGGGCAAAAAATAATGCAGCAATAAACAACAAACCGACGACAACAGCGGTTAAGCCAGTACGGCCACCGGCGCTAACGCCTGCCGTGCTTTCAATATAACTAGTGGTCGTTGATGTTCCTAACGTCGCCCCTGCGATGGTGGCTAAGCTGTCTGCACTTAAGGCGCGTTTCACTCTTGGTAAACGCCCTTGTTCATCTAAAAATCCGCCACGCTGCGCGACTGCAACCAAGGTGCCTGAGGTATCAAATAAATCCACAAACAAGAAGGCAAATATCACTGAAATCATACTGATTTCAAGCACTGCGGATAAATCCATTTTCATGAATGTCGGTGCTATCGATGGTGGCATCGACATAACGCCGTTATAACTCACTTCACCAGCTAACAATGCAATGGCTGTGACAATGAAAATACTTAATATCACCGCCGCTTTGTAGCCACGCTGTACCATAGCAATGATCAAGAAAAACCCCACCGCAGCCATCACAGCTGAGAATGAAGTGATATCCCCCATAGTGACTAATGTTGCCGGACTTGCCACCACAATACCGGCGCTTTTAAGGCCAATAAAGGCCAAGAACAAACCGATACCCGCGGCAATACCTAATCGCAGACTCATTGGAATACTGTTAACTATCCATTCTCTAATTTTCACCAAAGATAAAATTAAGAAACAAATACCAGACATAAATACTGCGCCAAGTGCAGTTTCCCAGCTATAGCCCATTTCGCCGACAACGGTATAAGTGAAGAAAGCATTAAGCCCCATACCCGGCGCTAATGCGATGGGGTAATTGGCCACTAAGCCCATCACTAAACAGCCCACTGCCGCGGCTAAACAAGTGGCCACAAACACTGCACCATGATCCATGCCGGCATCAGCTAACATCATAGGGTTAACAAAAATAATGTAAGCCATGGTGAGAAAGGTAGTGAGACCCGCGACAACTTCTTGTTTTAAATTCGTTTGATTATCTTTGAGTTTAAACAGTTTCTCTAACATGAAGCCTTGTTCCTTGAAAAGGGGGTGTAATTGGCTGCTATAGCCGCTACTGGCTAATTACAGTCAAAATCAGAGGTGAATTAATTCGTTCGGATTATAGGTACTTATAAGGTTTATAGCCATGTTAGATAACTAAACACTTATATTCGTATGAAAGACAATTTAACTCAATGAAAAGCCAGTGGTTGATAAATTTCAGGCAAAAAAAATGCCTACTCAAAAGAGTAGGCAGACAAGTTAAAAGTTTTCCGTATGGGGAGAGGAAAACTGCATCACAATTAAGTGATAAAACTTAAAAAGTAAATTGGCAATAGAGAACCAATTTACTTGTTGTCTAAAACCGCCCAAAGGCGACAGAAAAAAGGGTTGATACGGTAAATCAATGAATAAGGAGGGTTAGCCCTTAAACGTCATGGCATAAATGCCAAAAGACAGAACAGCTGGATTTAACCAAGTGCCTTGTCCATAAATAGTATAGCTGTCTGTAGAAGACATAATCATACTCCAAATAAAGTTGCGAAAACCTAGTCTTGCTTGGCTCGGTTCCTTGGAACAAACTTTTCTCAATCCATTGAGACAACTCATCACTCGATTCCTTGGAGACTATATCCATCCTGGATTAACTAGAATTGGAAAGCACCGTCGCAGTCCAACGAGAGGAATAATACCAAAGTGTAATTTTATTACAAGTATTTATTTAATTATTTTATATTTCAATCAAAAAATGAAATAAAAGCACACTTGTATGACAAATTAAGAATTTAGAGTTCTCATTGGCAAACAATCAACCACTAAATAGCACAATATATAGTGGTTGAGCAAAAAACAAACTACACATTGCCGCCCAAAATGCTTTGTAATAAAGTTACCAAAGGCGAGGCTGTGGGTTTCCCATACAAACTATGGCCTTCTGTGGCACTACCGGCAATATCAAGATGCGCAAAAGGCAATGGCATGGCAGAGCCTGTGCCATGTTGGCCCAAGCCTGAAGCATTAATTAAAAATGCTGCGGGATATTGATGGCCTCTGGCAGTAATGGCAGAAGGGCCGTTATTAGATGACAATAACTCCCCTTGGCCAGAGATATTATGTACCTTGGCAAAATCATCATGACGCAAGCTAGATAACTCAAATGGTTCGCCCCATTGCTCAGCAATGCCAGCTAGGGTGTGACCCATACCAGCTTGTTGTGCCACTTTGTTCTCGACTAGTGCGGTATAGCCGCCATAACAGCGCACCACATGGCCGGTTAAGGTTGCCACAGAAAATACTTGCGGCTTAATTGCTGTCATTGCCTGAAGTCTTAAGTGAGATAATAAGTCTGCCAGCACTAAGCGCCCTTCGGCATCAGTATTACCAATACGCACTCTAACACCGCCATGGCTGGTAATGATTTCATCAGGAACAAAGGCATCGCTGCCAATACTGTTTCGCACCAAACCTAACTCTGCTATCACTCTAATGCCTTTGGGCTTTAAGATAGATAAGGTTTTCATTAAGCCTGCCACCGCTGCAGCGCCGCCTTTATCTCGGCTCATACCCGCCATGCCACCGGCGACTTTAACATCTGCGCCGCCAGTATCGTAAATAACTCCTTTACCAGCAAACAAGTAGGTGCGATCAATGGCGCCCTCTGCCACATATTCCAGTTTAACCACGCGAGGTTGATGCCGAGGCACATTAAATGAGGCTCTCCCTACTGCGCAAAGCAGCGGGTAATCGCGCTCTAACTCTTCACGTTCTTCAATGACTCTGATTGCTAAACCACTGTCTTTTAGCGCCTCAACGCAATAATCAGCAAATGCTGGCGCCGCCATTCTTTCTGGCTCAGTGCCGCATAGATCCCTTGCCAAAATCTTACCGGCTTCGACAGCATTGAGCAGGCCACTGCAATTGTCGCTGCCAAGCAAACCAATGGCGCTAAATGCTGGGGTAATTGCTGTGGCTTCTCGCAGCTCCAGTGATTGCCATAGTTCCTGACCACAGGCAAGTGCAGCAACCTGTTTAGCAAATTGATAGCGCTTATCTTGGCTGGTTTCTACCACCAACAGCGGTTGTTTTGCTCCCGCAGCCTTAGCAATAACAATGCCTTCTCTAGCTGCTTTGGCAAACACACTCACATCACTGTATTCATTAGTGGCATTAACAACTGGGGCGACAATCAGTCTGCCACCCGCAAGTCCGGGCGCCAGTAACAATGTTGCCGACTGACCAATGCGCTGATCGATTTGTTTCGCATGCTTGGCGAGTATTTTTATTTCATCTTGGGCAATGGCGGCTAAATCGGTGGCGATTACCACTACGGCGTCCCAGCCATGGCCTTCAAAAATGGCTTGATCATCTGCTACATCAACGATATTGACTTGAAACATGGGGCATCCTTTTTAAATAGATTGTTATTATTGCTTGCTAATCAGTAATTTCAGGTGCTGAATCACAAATCATAACGACCAATGGTGGTTAAAGTATATAAGCTTAGCTTTACGATAGAGTTAAAATATATTTACAAAAATTAATTTAATCCAGCCTCTCTACTTGCTCTAGGTCACTACTTAGTAACGACAATATGGTAAACTTCAGCGCATCTATTCCCACATTCATAGCATTTAGGGAGTCTTCGTGACCGCCATTAATCAATTATATCCCCAGCCATTATGGCAATGGTTTGAACAAATTTGTGCGATTCCGCATCCATCCAAGTTTGAACAAGCACTTAGTGAACATATCCAGCAATGGGCTAAATCGAAAGGTTTGCCTGTCGTCGAAGATAAAGTCGGTAACTTGATCATTAAAAAGCCAGCGTATGCTGGAATGGAAGAACGCAAGACTGTGGTATTACAAGCCCACATTGATATGGTTCCACAAAAAAATGCCGATAAAGTGCATGATTTTGAAAAAGATCCTATTGAAGCCTATGTAGATGGCGAATGGCTAAAAGCCAAGGGCACCACCTTAGGTGCTGATAACGGTATTGGTATGGCTTCAGCGTTAGCAATTCTTGGCGCTGACAACATTAAACATGGTCCATTAGAAGTGCTGCTTACCATTGATGAAGAAGCGGGCATGACTGGCGCTTTCGGCCTTGAAGCTGGTTACCTTGATGCTGATATTTTAATTAATACTGACTCAGAGCAAGAAGGCGAAATCTACATGGGTTGCGCTGGCGGTGTTGATGCACAGCTAAGCGTTCCTATGTCATGGCAAGCACCTGAGCAAAGCAATGCCAGCTTTAGCTTAACCCTTTCAGGTTTAAAGGGCGGCCATTCAGGCGTCAACATTCATTTAGGTCGCGGCAATGCCAATAAATTATTAGCCCGTTTCTTATTTAGTTATGGTGATGATTTACAAATTGAATTAGTTAACTTCACTGGCGGCTCTTTACGTAATGCTATCCCCCGTGAAGCTAGCATCAACTTTATGCTGCCAAGCGAAAATAAAGCCAAGCTTGAGCAAGCCATTGCTCAATATCAAGCGATTGTTCGTGAAGAGCTGGCAATTGCTGACCCTGACATGTTGCTAACACTTGCAGCCATTGACGCTCCAGCAAAAGTCATGAGTGAAGATGCGCAAAATACCTTAATCGATTTACTGCACGCCTGCCCTAACGGCGTAATGCGTATGAGCGATGAAGTTGAAGGTGTGACTGAAACATCGCTTAACGTCGGAGTGATTAACACTGACAACGAATCTGTTGAAGTGCTATGTCTTATCCGCTCATTGATTGACTCAGGCCGAGTGCAAATTGAAACGCAATTAACGGCATTAGCAAACCTTTCAGGTGCTAGCATTGATCTATCAGGCGCTTACCCTGGTTGGAAGCCTGATAATAGCTCACCAGTGATGGCCATTGTCCGTGAAACGTATAATGATATTTATAAGAAAGACCCGACGATTATGGTTATCCATGCCGGTCTTGAATGTGGACTATTTAAAGAACCATACCCAACCATGGATATGGTCTCTATTGGCCCAACCATTCGTTTCCCACATAGCCCTGACGAAATGGTGAACATCACCACTGTTGGCCAATATTGGGAACTACTGCTTGCGGTACTAGAGCGTATTCCAGCAAAAGGCTGAGCTTTAACTCTCTATTAAATTACGCACTTAATAAAAAGGCTGCTCTATTCTTGATATAAGAAAAGGCAGCCTTTTTGTTTCTAGCGATAATCACTAGAACTGCAAATCTAATTGCTCGCTATTATCATCTGTAACCACTTCTGGCTGGCTATTATCAGCTAAACCAACACTGACACCGATTAATCTTATACCTCGGCCATTGGCCCGCTCTAGTGCTTGAGTTAACAATGTCTGGAATAAGTTAAGCGACATTTCATCACTGCGATGCTCAATGGTAGTTTGCTTGAAATCGTTAAATTTAAGTTTTACTACCTGTTTATGAATTTGCCGGTCTTTAGCACTGCGATGCACCCGGCTAATAAGCTCTTGGATTAACTGCGGCATGACATTGCTGCATTGCTCTATAGTAAAAATATCTTGGGCTAAGGTGGTCTCAACCCCAACCGACTTTCTGATACGATTTGGGCTTATTTGACGTGTATCGATACCTTGAGTGCGCTCAATTAACACGCGGCCAAATTTACCAAAACCGCTGATGAGCTTGTCACTCGGGTAGCGCTGCACGTCTTCACAGGTTTCAAGCCCGAGCGCTGCAAGCTTAGCCGAGGTTACTTTTCCCACCCCAGGGATTTTACTTAAGGATAATGATTTTATAAACGAAGGGATCTCAGCAGGCGTGATCACATATTGACCATTAGGCTTATTTAAGTCAGAAGCTATTTTAGCTAAAAACTTAATCGGTGCGACTCCCGCGGAAGCAGTAAGCCCGGTTACCGTAAAGATTTCAGCTCTGATCTGCTCAGCAATTAAGGTGGCGCTACCTTTACATGCATCACAATCAGTAACATCAAGATACGCCTCGTCCAATGATAACGGCTCAACTAATTCTGTATAACGATGGAATATTTCACGGATTTGCAGCGAAACCGCTTTGTAAACCTCCATCCTGCCTGGCACCAATATCAAATCTGGGCAGAGTTTTAATGCCTGATAACTCGACATAGCAGAACGAACGCCATATTTACGCGCCTCATAACTACAGGTACTGATAACACCACGGCGATCGCTGCGCCCACCTACAGCAATAGGTTTACCACGCAATTGTGGAAAATCACGCATTTCAACTGCGGCATAATAGCAATCCATATCAATGTGGATAATTTTACGCATGGCGTTTTCATAAAGAAGTCACTGAATGACATTATGATACTGTATATAAAAACAGTGTTCAAATTAAACCTTTATCACCAGTCGCGTTGAAAGCTTCAAATTACAAAATAGCGCTAATTTGCAATACAAATAAATAACAGTAAGAACACTAAACATCAGACGACACAAAAACAAAATCAACATTACATGATACAAATCACTAACTTTTTTATGAGCTTAGGGTATATTTTGATTTATAAGCAGGTACAATCAAACAAAAATAATAATACAATTAGGTGAGTTATGAACAAGTTTGGCTTTAAAGCGAGTTTACTATTTGCGTTAACAATTCTATTAGCTTTCGCCTTGATCATTAGCGGGCTGGTCACTCACCAATTATTAAAACAACAAATAACAGACAAGCTGACAACCGACATCCACCACCAAATAAAAACCAAAGTCAGTGAAATAGAAAACTCATTTAATCGCACCACTTCCGCGGTAACTGAACTCGCGAGTCTATACCGTCATAACAATGTGGATGCCGGCCATGTCGCCATGACTCAATACACAGCGAAATTAGGTGGCGTCTCTAAAGTCATTATGGGGTTTGATGATGGCCAATCCTTTGCCTCTATTGCTTCAGAGTCTTTTCCTGACGGCGTCGGTGTAGTCGATAAATATGATCCCCGCACTCGTCCTTGGTACCAAAACGGCAAACAAAAAAATACCTTGTCCCTCAGCGAAGTGTTTTTTACCCGTACAGACGGTATACCTATGGTCGGGGTTATGCACCCAATTGATGGCGGGATCATCATGGCGGATTTACGTTTTGACTACTTGCAACTGCAACTACAAGCATTAGCAGATATTGAAGGTGCCACTGGCTTTATTATTGATAAAAATGGCTTAGTGTTAGCCTCTAATTCAGCCTTAACTAATCAAAAAGACAATATCAGCAGCAATAGCCAACTAAGCGAGATCTATCAAAGTATTCTCGGTCAGGATAGCTCATGGGCGCTCAGTGATATAAATGACGTTAGCACGATTATTGCTAGTCAAAAAATCCCTTTAATTGATAACAACCAATGGTATGTGATTGTCACCCTCGATGAAGCAACAGCTTTCGCACCGCTTGTTAATGCCACATTAAAACTCAGCGGCATCATATTATTGGTACTTGGCTTATCTGTTGTGGCGTTATTAATACTACTGAATAAGCTCTATCAACCGATTAATGAACTACGTGACTTAGTCACTGGCTTATCTCAAGGTAATGGTGATTTAACCCGTCGTTTGGAAGTCAAAAATGATGACGATATCGGAAAAATTTCCCTCGGAATTAACGCCTTTATTTCACAACTACAAACGATGTTGTTAGCCATCAATAAATCGACAATTAAATTATCTACCGGTATTGATAAGCTGCAGCACTATAGCCAAAACAGCGAACAAATTTTGACAGCCCATACCAATGAAACAACCCAAATTGTGACCGCCATTGAAGAGCTATCAAATACCGCTGTCACTGTGGTTGAGAATACCGAAACCGCAGCCAAGCATACTAATGAGGCTAATATTACTGGCGAGCAATCACTGAAGACCATTAACTTAACCCAAGTGGGTATCCAAGGTTTAGCTGCTGAAATCCATCAAACTGCTGGTAATGTCGAGCACATGAATAATGAAACCAGCAGTATTCAAAGCATTGTTGATGTGATTGGGAGTATTGCAGAGCAAACCAACCTGTTAGCGCTTAATGCCTCGATTGAAGCTGCAAGGGCCGGAGAGCAAGGGCGTGGTTTTGCTGTGGTTGCAGATGAAGTGCGCGCCCTTGCCAGTCGCACCCAAACAAGTACCAGTGAAATTGAAATCGCGCTGGCAAAATTAAAAGCTGAAGCCACTGCGGTGGTGGCGGCCATTGGCAGTACTGAACGAGCCTGCTCAGACACGGTTACTGAGGTCAGTAATACTTCTGATAATTTACAAACCATGAGTACTATTGTTGCTCAAATCAATGCCCTCAATAGCCAGATATCCACTTCAGCAAATGAGCAAAATATTGTTATTCAGGAAATTAATCGAAGCATGCACCAAATTCACGATATGGTTGAAACCTTAAATGATGAAGGCATTATGCAGCGAAATGAAACGGATAATATTGCCACAATCAATGTGGAGCTAACCAATATGATTAATCAGTTCAAACTATAGCGTTACCAATTTATAACGCTTAAAAATCCCATAAAAAAAGCCTAACTCAGTTAGGCTTTTGTTTTGTAGCAAACTCAATGATTACATTTTGGTTTGCAGATAATTTTGTAAACCAACGCGATCAATTAATCGAATTTGTTTTTCTAACCAATACATGTGATCAGATTCAGTATCATCAAGTAGTACTTCTAAGATTTCACGGGTTTGGAAGTCGCCTTTTACTTCGCATAAAGCGATGACTTCACGTAAATGATCAGCAACTTGATATTCGTAGCTCAAGTCATTTTTAAGCATCTCTTCTACGTCTTTACCGATGTTTAATGCTTCACGACTTGCAACATCTGGCGTGCCTTCCAAGAAAAGAATGCGCTGAACTAACTTAGCAGCATGGGCTTTTTCGTCATCTGACTCATGTAAGATGCGCGTATAAAGCTCATCAAATCCCCAATCTTCGTACATGTGTGCATGTACAAAGTATTGATCCATCGCTGACAACTCACCGGTTAATAATGCATTTAAAGCTGCAATAACTTCTGGATTACCTTTCATGATAATGTCCTATTAATCTTTAATTTGTGATTGAAGATAGTTCTGAATACCGGTTTGGTTAATCAGCTCTTTTTGGGTTTCAATCCAGTCTAGATGCTCTTCTTCATCTTCAAGTAAATCTTCTAATAAATCACGAGTAACGTAATCGCGCTCTGTTTCACAAAGCTTAATCGCCTCTCGTAAAACGACCAACTGCTCGACTACCGCTTGCTGATCACAATCAAACATTTCTTCGCAATGCTCACCAATGCGTAACTTGTCTAATTGTTGAAGGTTAGGTAAACCTTCCAAAAACAATACCCGCTCAATTAACTTGTCTGCATGTTTCATATCTTGAATAGATTTTTTATATTCTTTCTCATTGAGGTTTTCGAGTCCCCAATGCTTGAACATACGCGCGTGAAGAAAATATTGATTAATGGCAGTGAGCTCACATGTCAGTACACGATTGAGCTGACTAATTACTTTTGGATGGCCTTTCATGATTTAGTCCTTAAATGCTAGATTGATCTGGATCAATTTCGACCAGCATAGTACATGTGACTTCAAAAAACAATTCCCCTTTATTATCATAAACTTAGTCATTGATAACTATTATCATTATAACTTAGGTTCTTATCTCGCTTCAGCATTTTCACGTTTGAATATTTCTTAATAGAATCACATCTCTAGCTAATTCTGCTGGTTTTTAATAGTGACAATAATCACACTAGTAAGGGTAAATGTTAGCTGTAATTAGTTTTGTAAATTTTGTAACAGTCGTAAAAAAGCCCACTTGAAAGTGGGCTTAAAGTTAATGCTGGCGCACTAGATAATCCGGTTTTGATTCAGTTTTGCTTCTCTTTCAGCTTCAGCCATGCGGCGTTTGCGTTTATCGCATGGGTCATCACAATCACAAGCTTTCTCAATACCCAAAACACCTAAACCACCACAACTGCCTTCAACCGCCTTGCGCTTCACGATATAGCCCACGGACATTAATAAAAAAAATAATAACAACACCACAAATGCTGCAATAAAAGTACTCATCATATTCTCCAAGCTAAATTGGTCATCAAATAAATCTTTAAATGCCATTAACGAATGTAAGGTGCAAACGACTCACTATAAAATACGTCATAATTATCGTCGTCTTTTTCAATCAGCATAACTGGCAGTTTCTCACGCTCAGCTAACGCTAAAGACTCTTCCGTACCTAATACCATCATTGCAGTTGCATAAGCGTCTGCAGTCATACTACTAGGGTGCAAAACGGTTACTGACGCTAACTTATGCTTTATTGGATAACCGCTTCTAGGGTCAATTAAATGCGAAAAACGCTCGCCGTTTTCTTCATAATAAATTCTGTAATCGCCAGATGTCGCTAGCGCCATATTACCAGGCTCTATCACCTGTTGAATAGCCGCCCCTTGGCTCGAAGGTTTCTCAACTGCAACACGCCATGGGCTGCCGTCATTTTTAACACCTTTAACGCTAATCTCACCACCAATTTCCACTAAGTATCCCTCTACTTGGTATTTATTGAGTAGTGCAGCAATTTTATCGACACCATAGCCTTTAGCAAGGGAAGATAAATCAATGTAGAGATCAGGGCTTAACTTGGTGACAGTTAAATCTTTGACACTAAAACCATGAATATCCGATTTAGCTTTCATCTCGGCAATCGTTTCAGCGCTTGGGATCGCTGTTGGGCGCTTATCAGGACCAAAGCCCCATAGGTTAACCAATGGCCCTAAGGTAATATCCAGCGCGCCTTGAGTCGTGTCGTAAAGGCGTAAGCCTTCATTTAAAACCTTGGCTGTATCCGCTGAAACTTTCAGGCGTTGATTAACACCTAGCTGGTTAAAACGTGATAGTTCTGACTTCGGTCTGTAAGTGGACATTTGATCATTAACTAACTCAAGAGCGATATCAATTTCAGCTTGTAGTAGTTGAGTGGTTGGCAGGCGCTCATTACGTACCACTTTTATATGATAAGTGGTCCCCATGGTATTGCCTGACAGTGACACTATCTTATCTTCAGTTCCACAGCCGACTAAAATCAACAAACCAAAAAATACTGCCAGCGTCTTCATCGAAATTTTTATCATGTAAATGTTCAAATTCTCAATTTTTATATGGTTAATGTTTAAATCATTCTTAGCTAAAGCAACAGTGGCTAAAGCAACAACGACTAAACTACAAAGTCCCTAAAATAAAAATTGCAGCTAGCTTAACAATGGTGACCACCGTGTCAGCTAGCTGCAATTTATGACGTTCAATGTCTTTTGCAAAGGGTTAGCAGTTAGTCACTAACCACCAAAGTCATCGAGTAAGATGTTTTCATCTTCAACGCCTAAGTCTTTAAGCATACCAATTACCGCAGCATTCATCATTGGAGGTCCACACATGTAGAACTCACAATCTTCTGGTGCGTCATGGTCACGTAAGTAGTTTTCGTACAATACGTTATGAATAAAGCCTGTGTAGCCATCCCAGTTATCTTCCGCTTGCGGATCAGATAACGCAACATGCCACTTAAAGTTTTCATTCTCAGCCGCTAAGCCATCGAAATCTTCTACGTAGAACATTTCACGCTTAGAACGAGCACCATACCAAAAACTCATCTTACGTTTAGACTGTAAACGCTTAAGTTGGTCAAAGATATGTGAACGCATTGGCGCCATACCTGCACCACCACCGACAAACACCATTTCAGCATCGGTATCTTTAGCAAAGAACTCACCAAATGGACCAGAAATCGTTACTTTGTCACCTTCTTTGAGGCTCCAAATAAACGATGACATCTTACCGCAAGGTAAAGTTAAGTTTCTTGGCGGCGGCGTAGCGATACGCACGTTCAACATGATGATGCCAAACTCTTCTGGGTAGTTAGCCATTGAGTATGCACGAATAGTTTCTTCATCAACCTTAGATTCTAAGTTGAAGAAACCAAAGTGTTCCCAGTCGCCACGGTATTGCTCTGGTACATCAAAGTCAGCATATTTAACGTGGTGAGCTGGGGCTTCAATTTGAATATAGCCACCCGCGCGGAACGGCACAGACTCACCATCAGGGATTTGCAGCTTAAGCTCTTTAATAAACGTCGCTTTGTTATCGTTAGAGATAACTTCACATTCCCATTTTTTGATGCCGAAAATCTCTTCATCAAGTTCGATTTCCATGTCAGTTTTAACGTTAACCTGACAGGCTAAACGACAACCTTGACGTGCTTCACCTTTGCTTATGTGATCAAGTTCAGTAGGCAGAATATCACCACCACCAGACTTAATGTTTACCCGACACTGACCACATGAGCCACCGCCACCACAAGCACTTGAAACGAAAATACCATTGTTAGCTAGTGCGCCGAGCAGCTTGCTACCAGCACCGGTTTTAATTGCTTTTTCGCTATCATCATTAATTGAGATAGTGATATCACCACTGGCTACTAGTTTAGATTTAGCAAATAAAATCACTAATACTAAAACCAGTACAATCGCGGTAAACATACTCACACCTAGATAAACATCTATCGGAGTAGCTTTAAGAATATCCATTAACTTATCCTTTAAGGTTCAAATTAATACGTCGTACGGGTGTCTTAAAGAGACACACCTGAGAACGACATGAAACCTAGCGCCATTAAGCCAGAAGTGATGAAGGTAATACCTAAACCACGTAGCCCTTTAGGCACATCAGAATACTTCATTTTCTCACGTAGACCGGCAAGCAATACAATTGCTAATGCCCAACCAACACCTGAGCCGATACCGAATACCAAGCTCTCGCCAAGGTTATAATCACGCTCAACCATGAATGAAACCGCACCAAAAATTGCACAGTTAACCGTGATCAATGGTAAGAAAATACCTAATGCGTTGTACAAAGGTGGAAAGTACTTATCTAATGCCATTTCCAGAATCTGTACTAATGCAGCAATAACACCAATAAAGGTAATGAACTTCAAGAAGCTCAAATCTGCATCAGGTACACCGGCCCAAGCTAATGCGCCAGGAGCCAGTAAACCTTGATAGATGATTTGGTTAACAGGCACTGAAATTGCCAGTACCACAATTACCGCAACACCTAGACCCATAGCAGTGGTGACTTTCTTTGATACCGCCAAGAAAGTACACATACCGAGGAAGAAGGCTAACGCCATGTTCTCAATGAAAATCGAACGAATTAACAGACTAATATAATGTTCCATTGCGCCTACCCTTTTGCTTCTACTTGCTCTGGCTTATAAGTACGGATAATCCAGATCAGCATACCGATCAAGAAGAACGCACTTGGAGGAAGAAGTAACAAGCCATTAGGCTGATACCAACCACCGTCAGAGATTTTGCTGAGGATTTCAACGCCGAACAATGAACCATTACCGAGTAGTTCACGGAAGAAACCAACTGATAATAGGATGGCGCCATAGCCTAAGCCATTACCAATACCGTCCATAAAGCTCATCAGAGGCGGCGTTTTCATTGCGTATGCTTCTGCGCGACCCATTACAATACAGTTGGTGATAATCAAGCCAACAAATACTGATAATTGCTTCGCTACGTCATAGGCGTAAGCTTGCAATACTTGGTCTACAACAATTACTAATGAAGCAATAATTGTCATTTGCACAATAATACGAACGCTGCTTGGAATATGATTACGTAGTAACGAAATAAATAAGTTCGAACACGCGGTCACCGCAGTCAATGCTAATGTCATTACAATAGCGGTTTCCATTTTAGCGGTAACAGCCAGTGCACTACATACACCCAGAATTTGCAGAGCAATTGGGTTGTTATTAATGATAGGTCCAGTCAGAACCTGTTTAAGTTCTTTAACGTCAGCCATTAGCCTAGTCCTCCATTGCGTGCCTTTTCGATAAAGCGTGCAAAACCTTCTTCACCTAACCAAAACGTTAGCGAGTACTGAACACCGTTACTGGTCAACGTCGCACCAGATAAGGCATCAACACCGTGAACTGAAGATGCAATTGTCGGGATCTTAGTGACTTGAATAGCTAAGTCGCCATTGTCGTCATAAAGTTTTTTACCTTCCCACTTAGCAATCCACTGAGGGTTTTGAACTTCACCACCTAGGCCCGGTGTTTCACCAGAACCAGTGAAGTCGTAATACACTAAGCTGCGAATGGTATTCATATCCGCTTCAACCGCTAAGAATGCAAACATGGTTGACCATAAACCGTAGCCTTTAACAGGAATAATCACGGTTTGTAGTTCATTGTTGTCATCTTTAACTAGATAAACAACACCTTGATTTGCAACGCGCTTAACAGAGGCAATGTCATTTTCAGGCTTAAAAGACGTTGCAGGCGTACGTGCCGCTTTTTCAACATCAAAAGTATCAGCATCACCTTCAACAAACTCACCGGTTTTTAAATCAACAAGACGAGCTTCAACGTACTTACCATACTTTGCAATAATAACGTCTTTCTCAACTTTGCCAGCTTTAGTATCCACTAAACCTGCCGCTTCAAGAATGTACTTTTGCTTATCTAGCAATTTATTCTCTTGCTGAATTGGCTTAAGTAATACTGCTGCAGTTGATACCAACATTGAGCAGATAAAACACAGGCCGATTACAACAAATAATGTTTTGCCGATTGATTCTTTATTACTGGCCACGAGCAATCCTCCGCTTCACATTTGCTTGAACCACGAAATGGTCAAATAACGGTGCAAATAAGTTAGCAAACAGGATGGCTAACATCATTCCTTCAGGGAACGCTGGGTTAATGACGCGAATAAACACTGCCATTGCACCAATTAAGATACCGTAAGCCCATTTAGCATTGTTAGTGAAAGACGCAGAAACTGGGTCCGTCGCCATAAACATCATACCGAAGGCAAATCCACCTAAAACAAGATGCCAATACCAAGGTGTTGCAAACATTGCATTAGTGTCGCTACCGATAAAGTTAAGTAGGTAAGAAACTGCAATCATGCCCAACATCACACCTGAAATAATACGCCATGAGGCGATACGGGTATAAACGATAACTGCACCACCTAGCAAAATAGCAAAGGTAGAGACTTCACCCACGGAACCTGGAATGAAACCTAAGAAGGCATCCCACCAGTTAGCGCTAGTATATTCAAACGTGCCCTGTGCAGCTTGGCTCAATGCCGTAGCACCAGAGAAACCGTCAGCCACAACCCATGTTGTGTCACCTGACATGCTTAACGGATACGCAAAGAATAAGAATGCACGACCCGCTAACGCTGGGTTTAAGAAGTTACGACCTGTGCCGCCAAACACTTCTTTTGCAACCACAACACCAAAGGTAATACCCAGTGCAACCATCCATAATGGAATAGTTGCTGGTAAGGTCAGCGCAAATAGAATGGAAGTTACAAAGAAACCTTCGTTAACTTCATGGCCACGTACAGACGCGAATAAGACTTCCCAGAAACCACCAACGGCAAAAGTCACCGCATAAATAGGTAGGAACCAACAAGCGCCATACCACATCAGTGCAGGCACACCTGAACTTGCGGTTAATTCAGTACCAAATAGGCTGAATAGGCTGACTTGCCATACATCAGGAGTTGCAAAGCCAGCCATCAGGGCATCTTGAGCTTGCAAGCCAACGTTGTACATACCAAAGAACATTGCCGGGAAAGTACAGGCCCAAACCGTAATCATCATACGTTTTAGATCAAGGCTGTCACGCACGTGCGTGGTGCCTTTGTTTACTTTACCTGGAGTGTAAAACACAGTAGCAGCCGCTTCATAAAGGGCGTACCACTTCTCGTACTTGCCGCCTTTTTCAAATTGCGGTTCAATACGCTCGATAAAATCTTTCAAGCTCATTAGCCTTCCCTCTCGATCGTATCTAAACAATCACGCAGATATGATGCATAGTCATACTTGCCTGGACATACGAAGGTACACAATGCCAAATCTTCTTCATCTAGCTCTAGTGCGCCCAGTGCAGCAGCACCGTCATAATCACCAGAAACAAGATCGCGAAGTAACATTGTCGGTAAGATATCTAATGGAACAACACGTTCATAGTTACCAATTGGCACCATGGCACGATCTGAACCACCCGTAGTTGTGGTCATATTGAACAGACCTGTACGGTTTAAGTGACCTAAGAATGCGCGAGTGATAGAGAACTTATCAGCACCAGGCATAGCCCAACCAAATAATTCTTTTTCATTGCCTTCTTTCAACAAGCTAAGTTGTTGATGATAGCGACCTAAATAGCCATGAGGACCCGCCGCTTGGCGCCCGCTTAATACTGAACCTGAGATAACTCGAACATTGTCAGTTTCAATTTCTCCAGCAGTTAATTCAACAGTGCTAGCACCTAATACTGTACGAACTAAACGTGGGTTTTTAGCTTCAGGGCCAGTAATCGCAATAACACGTTGAGTGTTAAGTTCACCTTGAGTGAATAATTGACCAACAGCAATCACGTCTTGGTAGCCAATATGCCAAACCGTACGTGTTGCAGAAGCAGGAAGAAGATGATGAATGTGAGTGCCCACTAGGCCAGCAGGATGTATACCTGCAAACTCTTCAACTTGAGCATTGCCAGAAGGGATATCAGCACCAGGCGCTTTAGCAAGGAAAAGTTTGCCTTCTGTTAATTTCGCTAGTAGCGTCAAGCCGTTAGCAAAATCATCTTTATGCTCAGCAATCACTACAGCAGGATCTGCAGCAAGTGGTTGAGTATCAATTGCGGTGACGAAAATACCAGCAGCGACTGAATCAACAGCAGGTACTTTACTGAAAGGGCGAGTTCGTAAAGCTGTCCAAAGACCTGATTCAATCAAGTTTTCTCTGACAACGTTAGCATCTAACGTGTTAAGTTCATCAGCACTATATTGAGTAAAGCTGACTTTATCATCACCTTCAACGCCAATAACCACTGACTGAAGTACACGTTTCGCACCCCGGTTAATTTCTAATACAGTACCACTAGCTAAAGCAGTATATTTAACGCCAAGGTTCTTTTTATCTTCAAAAATCACCTGACCTTTCAAGACTTTTTCGCCAACCTTGATTTTCATCGTTGGACGTAAGCCAATATACTCTTCACCCAAAGTCGCTACGTTCTTAATGGCTGGGCCATTATGGATAACTTGCTCAGGGCCACCTGCTAGAGGTAGTTCCAATCCTTTCTTTATTGTAATCATATCCACAAGCACTACGTTTGAAGGAAAGACAATGCGCCGCGTTCCTACCCAAAAGAAAACAAAGTGTTAACAAACACTTCAGTGTTGAGCTAGCGCAGATTTATCACGGAAATGCGATCGCAATCACGCTGGTCGCGCGCATTTTACCCCAAAATGTGCGCTATCGCCACGAAAAAAACCAGTGATTGAATTTTTAGATTGTTCATTTTTAAACAATTCACTCAAATAGGGTGTGGAACAGTCTGATTTAACGTCATTGAATGCAATATTTCAGTAACACAGGCACTATAACATTAATTTTAAAAGAAATAATATAAGAAGTGATTTACGGATTTGTTAACAAAATTCGCTTTAGTACGAGCTAAAATAGCCCATACTAAAGCAGAATTAAAACAAGCACCTACAAGAGGAAGAAGAGGTGAGACAGTTAAAATCTGGCCTGATATCCAAGGTAACTCAGCATCTCGCCTTGAGAAGTAATGCCTAAATTAGACTGTTGACTGACTAAATCCTCGTCAAGTAAGTTTTCTATACGCAAATAAACTTCGTGCACATTAGAAATATGATAGTTAGCTGCTAAGTCTAGCTTCCATTGTGTATCAATTTGTTCACCGCCATTAATGGCAGTGGCATAACCCATTTCTGATTGATATAAAGCTTGGGCGATGACACTAAATTGACCCATTATTAAGCCCGCATTTAAAGCTAATTGTTGCTCAGGTACCCAAGGAAGTTGTTCGCCTTTTACATAAAGACCGATTAAGTCGTTAAAACCAGAGTCTCCAAACTCAGCTTGGCTGTATTGGTATTGAGCAGAAAGAGGGATTGAAAAGCTATCAAAGCCGACAGTGTAATCGACCGACAAGTCGATGCCGTTAACGGACGTATCGTTAAAATTGTCTTGTACATAACGCTGTGAATAATCACACGCCATACTCCACATACAAGTCACATGTTGATTATCAAAGTCTTGTACGTAAGCATTTAAACCAACATTTAGTGCATCATTGCTATAGCCAAGTGCTAATTGATACTGCAGCGACTCCTGCGCTTGTTGCAATGCATTGCCCGCTGATGCAGCTGTCCAAGCTTGCTTAGCTGAAACAGCCGCTTTCCAAGCACCTGTGGTATAGGCAATTTCGATTGCCGGGATCCAGCCATCATCAGAAAAATCAGCCGCCTCTATGCCATAGGCTTCAACGTCAATTTCGCGAGTAGTACTGACACTTTCAAAGCTCAAGCCTAAGTTTATCGACAAAGCGCCATAGTTGAGTTTGGCGTCAGCGCTGGTAATGAGTACGTTAACATCGTCGATATAAGCTAGCAGCGCATTATCAATATTGGTGCTCGCAAGACTTCTATCTTGGCTCCAGGTCCAATCTTGCTGGCCAAAACGCATTTTGGCTTTATCTGAATGAAACAGCGCACCATAGGTCACTTGATGAGCGCCATATTGACTTACACCTTCCGTTTGCAAGCCATAGCCCGAATATTGATTATCTTCAAGCATAGAGCCTAAAGCCAAACCGCCTGTAGTCGGGGCTTTATCAAAAGCTGAAATCGCTGATAATTCTGTTGTACCAATAAACACGCCAGATAACGAGTTTAATTGCGAGATTTGCTCATCATAGGATTGGTAATAAAAATCGGACATCACCACCGAGCCATCACTAAGATTAACAATATGGCTCACTTGATACTTATGGCGCTGGCCTTCACGGTTATCTTTTTCGGTAGCCGAATACGCCCTACCCGGTTTAGCCTGCCAATCTTGATTGGTTAAGCCAATATTGGAATTATTATTTTCTGAGTTAGTGTATTGGTACATAAACTCTGTCGTTTGTGGGTTTCTAGCGCCAGCAAGACTATCAGCATTAATTTTGAACATGATATCGGTTTGGCTGTGGTCGCTATCAAGGTTGGTTACAAAACCTGTTTCTTCGGCGGTATTTTGGTAATCCACCGCAAACAGCATGCCGTATTCTTTATTTAAGCCACTGGCAATGGCGCCCACGCGGCCACCACCATTATCATTAATTTCGATGTTAGCCTGAGCATCTAATTTTGTTGGGCTGATCTGCGCCGTGGTGTAATCCACACTACCAAAAGCCCCTTTACCGCCTTTTGTCACTCCAGTCATGCTGGCTGTAGTCACTTGGGTTTGTAAGGCTAAATTCGGTTGTAACACTAAATGAGGCGCTGAATAAGGAGACGGTGAAAAGGATACTCTATCTTGAGAAATCGCAATGCCATTGACCGCGCCGCGATGACTGATGTCAGTGGTTTGCCCCATGGCAGCAGGCATGATTGTCATTCCTGACAATGCTAGGGGTATTGTACTGCTGCGATAATGAAATGGAGCTGTCTGAGGCTGGTCGAGTACAACAGTATTATTTGATTCATCCAAGGATGCCGTCACAGAGCTCGCAGCAAAACTTGAAGAATGACACACAAACAGCACAGCAGAAGCAATTACAGACAAGCTGAATTGGCCTTTAGACATGGTTAACTCCCAAAATACATCATCGGCATCGCAATCCGCTACGCCTTTATTATTATAAATAACATCCTATTACTAACTTTTAACAATAACGTTTTCATGCAAATAAAAACAGTATTTTAATAAAATTAACCACAAAAAAAACAAAGCGGCCGAAGCCGCTTTGGTGTCAAACTAAAACCTAGGATTAACAGCTAGCCTATAGCGTACCTAAAATGTCGTCACTCAATTTAAGGTCATCATTACGATTGACACTTACACCAGCGGCAATGATTGCACGAGCAATATCTTGGGCTTGATCAAGTGAGTGCATGTCATAAGTGCCACACTGATACTCATTTAATTCAGGGATCTCACTTTGTTCAACCACTTTAAGTACATCACCCATTGCTGCAAGCCACGCATCGGCAACAACCCGCTCTGTCGGCTGACCAATTAAGCTCATGTAAAAACCGGTGCGACAACCCATTGGCGATATATCAATAATTTCTACCGAGTCACCATTCAAATGATCACGCATAAAACCGGCAAATAAGTGCTCAAGGGTATGAATACCACGTTCACTTAAAATATCTTTATTTGGCGTACAAAAACGCAAGTCAAATACCGTAATGGTGTCACCTTTAGGTGTACTCATATGCTTTGCGACACGCACAGCAGGAGCTTCCATTCGTGTATGATCAACAGTGAAACTATCAAGTAAAGGCATGACTCATTCCTTAAGGCTAAGTAAAAGATGTTTGGCATCATAGCATCAAAATTGAAACCAGACAGCTATGTAAACATGGGATAAACCGGAGTTATCTTCATGTAATAACCTGTCTGTGTGACAAACTGATGACCGATACTTATTACTTTTATTAAAACACTAAAGACTAAAAAGCAAAAAACCTCATCTAAAGACGAGGTTTTGATTTTTAAGCTAATTTGGCTAGTTTGCCTTAATCTACAATGACCATAAATGGCCTTATGGATTAACCTTTACAATTTGGCGTTTTAGGCACTGCATCTAATGCTTGCCACTCAGCCTGAGTATATGCATTAATGGAAAGTGCATGCACGCCGTTGGCTAACTCATCGGCTAACACAGCATTTATTGCTCGGTGGCGGGCAATTAATCGCTGCGCTTCAAACTGCTCACTCACCACCACCACTTTGAAGTGTGTTTCTGAGTTAGGCGGCACATGGTGGCGATTGCTTTCATTAAGCACATCTAAATGTATCGGACTAAAAGACTGGTTCAGTTTATCGCTAATGATTTGTTCAACTGACATAACAAACTCTTTATAACTACATTTTAAAGTTTGAAGACTACTGCTTAACTCCCCATAAATCAAACTAGCCAGTCGGCAATCTGATTTAAGTGGCAATTTTAGTTAACAATGCAAGCTAACCTAGTAAGTTAAAGATTACGCTGATGAATTATCCCTTCAATTGATGATAGCCGACAATTAACTGCCTAAAGGTTAGATTTAACCGACAGTTCTTAACCTTTAAACGCTTTGGTACTGCATGCTGCCACTGTGATTGCATCCCTTGATGCATAATGAGTAAATCACCGCTTTCAAGCTCAACGTTTTGTTTTATATTGAGGCTTTTATGCCGTAAGGCAAAAGTTCGACTGGCGCCAATACTGACTGACACAATTGCGCTATTGGCTACTATTTCAGGCTCATCATCACTATGCCAGCCCATAGAATCTAAACCGTTTTGATAACGATTAACCAATACCCCGTTGCAATTAAACTGCAGTTCATCCCGCAGCCGCTGCCTTAAATCTGCTAATAAGTGTGGCCAAGGCTGCGGTGAAATTAATAAAGAAGAATATTGATATTCACAACCAGGATCAGCAAACCATACTTGAGCGCGAGGGATAGGATGCTGTTTACCAAAAAGCGTAATTATCGGTTTTTCAAAGGGGTAGCTATCGGCATCGGCTAGCAACTGTTGCTGCTCCCCGCGTGATAAAAAGCCCTTTATATACGTTATTGGCGCAGTTATTGGCGCGCCATGGCTCTTGGATTTAGCGCTGGGGCTATTTTGATTGTCACTGCTGTGCTGATCAGATAATTTAAACTCGATTTGTTTCACCCCCGCCCTCCTTTTGCCTCTTAAAGAGAGGCTAACGTTGACAACCGACACTTTGTGACTAATCCTTTAGTATACCAATAAATTATTTTACATTTTTTTAATATTAACTCACTAAACTTTATGAGAGCCTAAAATTACAACGTAAGCTGTTTTATTAAGCTAGGTGAACCGCCTTAATGTTTATCCCAACACCGTCATTGCAGCAGCGCCGCCACTATCTTATCGGCGGTTTTAGCACTGTTAGTCTATAAAAGATAAAGGTAGTTTATTGCACTTATGAAATGGATATTGGATCTGCTTGTCAATCTAAGCATTATGTTCAGCTTAAGCATTGCCATGTTCAACATCAGCAATGCCCATGCTGAAAAGCTCAACTTAACTGAGACTTACACCGCGCCAATAGGCCAATCTATAGGGTATTACACCGAAACAGATCGTATTAACGCATCGCAAGCTTATCAATTATTCCGTAATGGCCACTTCCAGTCAGGCAGCGAGGAAATTAGCAACTACGGCATCGGCTCTAACCCTGTATGGATTAGTCTATCCATTAATAATCCAACTCAAACTCAGATAAACCGCATCATCCACTTTGATAATTACTGGCTCGATGAAGTCAGTGCTTATTGGCTAAGCTCAGATAGAATTGCTCATTTTGAGCACCAAGGTGATCTATCGCTATTTTATAAACAACCGACTTTTCAACCCAGCTATAATTTTCAATATAGCTATCCACCAGGTATAACCACGGTATTAATTAGGCTTCAAACCTTAGATGCCATGGTCATTCCGGTATATTTATTTGATGAAAGCCAAAGCGCTCAAAACAGTATATTTAACTCCTATAGTTACGGTTTTTTATACGGCGCGATTATTGCGCTGCTGATTTATAACTTTATTTTATTTTTAGGCTTACGTCTGAGAAGCTACTTTTACTACTGCCTATACCTGCTTAACTTTCTAATATTAAATATGGCATATAGCGGTCATGGTTCGTTATGGCTTTGGCCAAATTCGCCTTATTGGCAACAATGGGCTGTGCCAATCCTTATGGTCACCTTCTGCTCCAGTGGCATTGTATTCGCGTGCCACTTTTTACGTCTGCGATATCAACTGCCGCTATTACATAAGATCTTAAAAAGCTTATGCGTACTTTTTCCAATATTGATGCTGTTGGCAGTGATACTGCAAGACCGAGTATTAGGGTTGATTTTTGCTTTTGATTTGATGCTGTTATTCAGTGGCTTGATGATTGTATTAGGGGTGCTGTCATTAAATTTCGGCAATATTTCCGCACGGTTATTTTTACTGGCTTCAATATCATCAATGATAGGTATTGCCATAACCGCGCTTGCGGTGTGGTCATATATTCCATTTAATGACTTTACTTATCGCGCTGCTGAAATAGGGGTAGGTATTGATGTACTTTTACTGGCATTAGCATTAACTGAGCGATTTAGACGAATCGAAAATGAAAAACTGATCGCAGAAAAGATGGCTCAAATGGATCCGTTAACCCTGCTTAATAATCGCCGCGCTTTTTACCAATTAGTGGAGCCGCAATTTAATCAAGCCAATGGCACTATGGAATCGCCGAGTAATACCCCTTCTATCGTAATGATTGATATCGATAAGTTTAAAGATATTAATGATAAATATGGGCATATTTTTGGTGATTTAGTCTTGGTTAAAGTCGCATCTATCATTAGAGATACCCTACGAAAAAATGATATTGTGGCGCGCTGGGGTGGCGAAGAGTTTATTGTTTTTTTACCGCAAACGGCTGCAAAAGAGGCCGATAGTTTAGCAATGCGGATTTGTGAAAATATTGCCAAACTCAATTTGCAGCACCAACACGTTAAAGTGCAGGTTACAGCCAGTATTGGCATAGTGACCAGTAATGCTGAAATCTATCAATTACCAGCCTTAATTGAACAAGCCGATAAACACCTATATCAAGCTAAACGAGCCGGCAGAAACAGAATATGTAATAGTGAACAGGCATTAACCCATAGCGTCGCCAGTTAAAGATAGCTCAAGTGCTAATGTAATTTTATCAAAATGACTGTTTACCCAAGCTCCATTAATCGGCCCCCAATCCAGCAGCTGATAAAAACCCGCATTGTGTCTTTGCCCCTGCTGTACAAATTGCACATCAATGCCTATGTCAGTGAAAGCTGCTATGTTGTCTTGCAAGGTGCGTCTTGGCATTTGGGTCTGCTTTTGTAATGACAACAAATTATGCTGTTGCTGCTCAATGAGTCCCGCCAGATAGATTTTACGTAAAAACGCTTTTTGCGCTTTAGAGACAGGTCGCACTAAAAATCCATTATTAGCCGCTGCAGCAGTTACTTTTTCCATATTACTCAATCCCATATACTATATAAGCTTAAAGTAATGGATTATGAGTGGTTAAGAAAGACTAATCGACACTTATTATTCATCAATCTCTACCAATCAAGCTTTTAGTAAACAAGCTTTTAGCAAACAGTTGCGACTAACTTAGCAAAAGGATTTATATATGTCGGCCACACCAGAATCAGATGTGACAGTAGCTAGCACCTCAGAAAAACTGCTCATAGCTGAGGCAAAGTGGCAGAGCTATACAGAAGTGACATTAACCAAGGTAGATAAAAACTACCCGAAGCAAATATTCAGCCAAAGCATTGGGCTGTTACTGTTAATATTAGCCGCGTTAGTTGTCGTCATGACATTAAACCAAGCCTTAGGGCGTAATGAATACCTCATCATTAGTGGAGTATTGATTGCCGGAGTCGTGCTGACATTGATCCGCTTTTTGGCGGCTAAAAAGTTGCGCTACGGCGTACTTGAACATGAAATATTAATACGCCAAGGCTTATGGTGGATAAAGACCACAGCTTTACCTTATAGCCGCTTGCAGCATGTGAGTTTGTCGCAAAACCCATTGCAAAGGCGCTTCAACTTAGCCACCATAAAGTGCTTCAGTGCTGGCAGTGGCGCGGCAGAGATTTTCCTCCCGGGACTGAGCTTTACCTTGGCAGAAAAGTTAAGGCAGCACTTACTGAATAAAGCCTCTTATCATCAACAACCGCTCTCCTCAGATATAAGCTCTGACATAAGCTCTAATATAGGCTCTGGCATAAGCTCAGATACAAGCTCTAATATAAGCTCTAATTTAGGCTCCGACATAAGCCCTAATATAGGCTCTGACATAAGTTCAGATACAAGCTCAAATATAAGCCCTGCAATAAACACTGAAAAGCCGCTAACAAAAGAGGCCGCTGATGAGTAACCAGCCAAATGAGCCTCAAAAAGATAACAAGATTTCAGTAGCGCATTCTTCACTGCAAACCTCTGAGAATCCTTCATCACAAGCAAAAAAAGCGACTTCAACGTCAAGCTCAAAATCCACTACAGCTGACAAAAATGTCAATGCCTTAACCCAATGGCAATCGCTGTCTCCTTGGTCAATGCTAAGCTTTATTTTTGGCAGCGCAAAAGCCATTTTATCTAATGGTTACGCCATCATTCCTGTGGTGTATGCCGGTTGGCAGAGTGGTTTTGATTTACAAATGGGTCTACTCGGCTTTGTTGTAGCAATACTTTTACTGACTATATTCTCATTCATTCAATGGCGAACCTACCGCTTTAAGCTTTCAGGGCAACAACTCAATATTAAACGTGGGCTGTTTTTTACCCGTAAAGATGAAATCCCACTCAACAAAATTCAAAATATTCGTTACAGCCAGCCATTTTATTTCAAGCCATTTAAGCTCGGCACCTTAATCGTTGAAACTGCAGGCTCAAAAGATGACGAAGCGCATTTATCGGCGCTAGATGCAGCCCAAGCCAGCAAGCTTAAACAGCAATTACTGCAACTCGCTCCCCAGCAGCTTGCAACTAATGACACTGTCGATGAAATCAGCACTAAAAACACTGCCAATAGTGTTAACACACCTAGCGATAAAACCCACAACACGATTGTAGTGCGTAATTTAAAGCAGCTGATCCAATTCGGTTTTTACCAGAATAATTTGATTTGGTTTGCAGTGATAGCAGGCCCCATAATGGGACAAATTAAATGGGAGCAGATAGTAGAGCTTCCTATTATTCAACAATTTTGGAGCGCTGTTGTCAGCTATAGCGGCCCAAGTATTGCTCTACAAGCCATTGCCATTATGCTGACATTGTTGTTGGTGTATTGCCTGTTTTCGATAATTTCTATTGTGGCGGCAGTACTTAAATATCATCCATATACATTAGATAAACAGCAACAAACCCTGCAGCGCAGCGGCGGGGTGATCTCCCACCAGCAAGACGCATTAGCTATTCGCCGAGTGCAGCTAGTGCACTTTAGTCAGCCATTTTTAGCTAAATTATTAGGCTTATGGACACTGTATTTTAAGCAGGTTAAAGGCCAAGAGGTTGAGCAAAAAACTACTGAGCATATGTTACTGCCCAGCGTTAAAACTGCAGAGATTGCTGCAATATTGGCGCAAATACCGCAATTAGCAGGCGGGACAACTAATATCCCAGCGCGATACCAAGCTATTGCTTTGGCATGGTTTTTAAGACGCGGCTTGTTAATGTACATTCCAGCGCTATTAATTTTAATCTTTACCGGCTTAAATCCGATCTCTGAAGTGGCTTTATTGATTGCTACTGCGGTTATGGGACTAACATTTTTGCGGTACAAGCAGTGGGGCTATGTGATTGAAGATGAAGTGTTATGGCAACATAGCGGCTTATTTGGCCATCATTGGAAACGGATCCCTTATGAAAAAATACAGCACGTATCTATCACCCAAACAAAAGGGCAACAACGCAGCGGTCATGCCTATATCGAAATTGGCCTAGCTAGCGGCAGCTTAACTCTGCCCTATATCGCTGAAAAAGACGCCTTATTCATTGCCGAAAAAGCCATGCAAACCATTAAGCAAGATTACCGTAATTGGATATAAACGCTTATCTTAATGGCATATTGGCTAATGAAGAATAACTAATAGCGGGCACTAAATGATCAACCAATGCGAGTTAGCGCTAGTTAGCACTTGTTAACTAGCGCTACTTAACTACTAGCACAGGACAACTGGCCTGATTAGCCACCTCTTCAGCAACATTACTGTGCAGAAAATGCGCTAGACCACTGCGTCCATGGCTGGCAATCACCACCATACCAATGTCGCCTTTGTTGGCCTCATCGACAATTTCTTCAATGGCATCACCACGCCTAATTACGGTTTCGACCTTCAAGTCAGTATTTAAATCAGCAAGTAAATTTTGCATTTTGGTGGCTGCAGCCTCTTCCATGCTTTTAGCGAGTTCCTCAGGAGTAATAGCCAAAATCATGTAGTTCTCGTCACCAAGGGGCTGAGAAACCACATGTAAAATACGAATACCCACTTCATATAAATTGGCCATTTCAATGGCATATCGCAGCGCATGGGATGCCGTTTCAGAAAAATCTGTTGGCCATAATATTGAACGTGAACGCATGTGAGTTCCTCCTGTAGATAAAATAACTAAGCTTGAGCATTAAACTAACTTATCCAACTTATTTAAGTAAATATAGCTAGCGGTATAAAGTAAACTAAAAGTATGAACAATTTCAGTCACTTTTCCATAAGCATCATCACTGTAATCATGACCATAGTTATAAAAAATAACCATCGTTAACATGATAGTTTCAGATACAAACTACTTAAATATCCTCCTAATTAAAGTGTAGTGCAAATAGTAAAAAACCACCTTGACCCAGCTCAAGAATCCAAAGGCTTGCAATTAGACCTAACTCAGCACATACTAAACCGACTAATCAGTCGGTTTTTTTAATTTATTGAAATGATGTCAGTATCAATATCACTCTAGGAGCGCTTTATGAATATGGCCGCTAACAATGTTCAGCAAAGTCCATTACAACAATTACTTCAGCAGCAACGCCAAGCCTATCAGTCAATGCCTGCGCCTAGTTACCAATCCAGAGTTGATAAACTCAATAAACTCAAAGCCGGGTTGCTCAGTTATAGTGAGCAATTTGTTAGTGCATTAGCCACAGATTATGGCCATCGCTCAGCCAATGACACCATGATTTCAGACATCATGCCTTGTGTGAATAACATCAACTACAGTCTGAAACATCTAAAATCATGGATGAAACCCAATAAACGCCATGCAGGGTTATTACTGTCCCCTTCTTCGGTCACAGTGCATTACCAACCCCTTGGCGTTGTTGGCATAATCGTGCCGTGGAATTTCCCAGTCATGCTGGCTGTTGGCCCGTTAATTACCGCCATTGCGGCAGGTAATCGCGCCATGCTTAAAATGTCAGAATTTACCCCAGCCACCAACCAAGTATTGATTCGCTTATTAGCAGAGATATTTAGCCAAGATGAAGTGGTCGTAGTGGAAGGCGAAGCCGATGTTGCCGCGCAATTCTCAGCCCTACCCTTTGACCACCTATTATTTACAGGTTCTACAACAGTGGGTCGCCATGTCATGCGCGCAGCTGCTGATAACCTCACCCCAGTGACTCTTGAGCTAGGCGGTAAGTCACCAGTCATTGTAGCGCCTGATATTGATATCGATACTGCTGTTGAGCGCCTTATTTACGGTAAGTGTTTAAATGCAGGCCAAATCTGCGTCGCACCCGATTATATTTTATGTCCAGAAGACAAAATCGATGCGCTAATCAGTGCCTACAAAACTCGTTTTAATAACATGTACCCAGATTTTTCCAGTAATGAAGACTATGGCAATGTGATTAACCAGCGCCAATACAGTCGCTTACTCGCGGTACTTGATGACGCCAAACAAAAAGGCGCGACCATTCACCCCGCAACTGAGTTCAACATTGATAGCGAAATACGTAAATCACCAACACAGCTAGTGACCAATGTCAGTGCAGATATGGCCATTATGCAACAAGAAATCTTCGGGCCATTACTGCCGATAATCGGGTATAAAGACCTTGATGAAGCCATTGAATATATCAATAACAATGAACGCCCATTAGCGCTTTATATCATGAGTTTTAACAGTCAAACCCAGCAAAATATTATCCAACAAACTCACTCTGGCGGCGTATGTATTAACGAAACTATCTTCCATGTGGCAGCCGATGACGCGCCGTTTGGCGGCATTGGCCCATCAGGTATGGGCCATTATCACGGTAAAGAAGGCTTTTTGACTTTTAGCCATGCGAAAACGGTGTTAAAAAGCGGCAAGTTCAATTCAGGTTTACTGGTGCACCCGCCTTATGGCACTAAAATCCAAGCCTTGTTGATGAAGTTTTTCTTACGCTAATGCGCTAGATAAATGCCAATAATTGAGTGTGCGATTATCGCCTTGGTGATAAACTCGCACGCTCAAAATCCCGATTAATAAATCGCTCATTCATCAACACTCCTTTAATAAAGAGCCCATTAATAAATAGCTCATTGAAAATACGAACAGCATATGACCCAAACTGTAGCCAACAAAAAACCTAAAGTAGACAAGAAACAAGCGATACTCGATAGCGCTTTACAGCTATTTGTTGAGCAAGGGTTTCATGGCACATCCACCGCATCCATCGCTAAAAAAGCCGCTGTCGCCACTGGGACATTATTTCATCACTTTCCCAGTAAAGATGATTTACTCAATCATTTATTTGTTTCAATTAAACAAGAATTTGCTGATGACATTACTCAAGCATTGTCCACCTTTGACAATGCTGGCGAAGATTTAAAAACCGATGCCGAATACCTTTGGCAACAAGCGATTGATTGGGCCTTAAAGCACCCTATTAAGCAGCGCTTCTTTTTGCAATTTTCTATGTCCAGCGACATTGATGCGGCAATTCGCGGTCAAGCCATGAACGGTATTTTGCATTTTGTAGTGCAGCTTATTAGTAAAGGCCAGCAACAAAAGATTATTGCTGATTTTCCAGTTGCGCTAATGCTTGAAAACTGTCACGGCCAATACCTTGCCGCTATTCGCTATTTTACTGACAACCCGCAATGGGGCAATGACCCAAGCCAGCGCCAAGCAAGCTTTGAATTATTTTGGCGCTCAATGAAAGCTCAGTAATCTACTTTTATATTCAAAACCTCCTTTAAAGCCAGTTAGCTGATGACTGGCGAAAGGTGCTAAGCCTTAACCACGAACCGCTTCAGCAAATCTCTTTCGGCTCCAACCATACAATTGACCCAAGCATACAATTGACCCAAGCAT
>NZ_MCTY01000035.1:0-4224 GCF_002873635.1 Shewanella sp. 10N.286.52.B9 | reverse complement strand
GTATATTAAAAAAATAACAATTAGTAATTTTAAAGCATTCAATAAACTTGAATTTAATTGTAATGATAGCTTTAACGTTATTGTCGGTGAAAATAACATAGGTAAAACGACTGTTTTTGAAGCTTTATCCTTATAGAAATGTGCATATGAAGCATTAATTCAAGATAATGGAAATAAATTTTACAACGCGAGTACTGGTTATTATTTACCATTTAGTGATTTATTTTTACTTAGAATAATTGACGATAGTGATATTTTCTTTAATACAAGAAGTAAAAAGTTATCAATTTCAGTTGTTATAGCTGACGGAGATGAGGAATTTAACCTGAAAATTAAGCTTGTAAAGCCAGGAATAAAGAACACATACTTCAGACTATTTAATAACGAAAGTTTCAATGATTTTGTCCGTTTTTCTAACCACATCGAAAATAAAGAATGTTCATTAAAGAATGCGATTTTCATATATCAAACAAGACCCATCTCTACAATTATTAAGAATGAGCCTTTTTACAATAATGCACAAATAGACAAAAAGATCAGTATTGGTAAGTCTCATGATGTTTTGAGAAATAAGGTTTTAAAAACTGAAGACTCATCAGCACGTGTTGTAAATCGATTTGATAATTTGGAAACTCGTTTAGAGAGAGTGTTACAAAAAAGATATTCGATTAGGTTTAAAAATAGAAATAGACAAGATGACGAACACGTTAGAGTTAATGTCCAACCCGAAGACGGTAAAGAATTAGACTTATCTATGATGGGTAGTGGTTTTTTGCAAGTAGTTGAGATCTTTTCCACTCTTGAGTACATGAGAGCACACGCAGACGGGGTATGTTTAATATTAATTGACGAGCCTGATTCACATATCCATTCAGACCTGCAATCTCATCTAATTGATGAGCTAAGAGTACATGTTGAAAGTCAGATATTTTTGATTTCGCATAATGATCGGTTAGTGAATAAAGCAGATGAAGGTGAATTATATTACTTAAACTCAACAGTTAAACAACAAGGCAGGATGGATGCACTTGAAATTGATAACTTCCCTATGGTTCGGGAAGGCTTGGCAAGTGTATTGATGAGCCTTGAAATTGGAAACGAACTGCCAATAGTTATTACTGAAGGTAAAACAGACCAAAAAATATTAACAACAGCTTGGAATAAGTTAAACGATGCCCCAATCCCATTTAATATAATTTCATCTGGAATACAAATTGATGAAGGTAGCCGAACTGGTAGCGCAGACTCTGTCAGAAGAGCTATTGAATACATATCTACTTTAACAGATAGAATAATTATTGGTTTGTTTGATAATGATAGGGAAGGTGGCGAGCAATTTAAAGGATTGAATCGAGGTATATTTGAAGATCATGACTGGAATTCCAACATCAGAAAACATCGTACCAAGAACATCTTCGGGTTATGTTTGCCAGTTCCTGCTAATAGAGCACAGTTTGTTGTAAATGGTTCACCTACACAACGCTATTTTGTAATAGAACATTACTTTTCTAATGAAGTATTACTAAATCATAATATGAAAGGTGAAAGTATCCTTGGAACAGAAGTTTTTGAAATTTCGGGCAATAAAAATAATTTCTCTGATCAATGTGTAGAACTTGAAACTGTCGAATTTGAACATTTTAACTTACTATTTTCAGATATTCATAATGCGATAGAAGTGGCATAACAAGCGCTTTAAACGGAACAAAAACAGTTGGCTACGTTTTGATCTTGTACCACTTTGGCGGACAATTATAGCCAACAATTTTGTCCGCTTAAGTGGGCGTTATATTTTCAGAGAGTTATGAGTAATTTTCCAATAATTGAGACAAAAAGACTTATCTTAAATGAGCAAACTGTTGATGATTCCAAATCAATTTTTGCTATGTTTTCTGATAGCGATGTTACTGAGTTTTACGACTTGCATTTCAGCATAGAAAGTGAGGCTGTTGAGCTAATTGAAAATGACACAAAACGGTTTCAAGAAAGCAAAAGTGTCAGGTGGGCAATCCGTGAAAAATCAACTAACAATTTTATAGGTAGTTGTGGCATTAACCGTTTTGAAGAAAGTAATGACATAGCTGTTATTGGGTATGAATTTATTAAAGACTCATGGGGCAAAGGCTATGCTACGGAAGCTGTAAAGAGCGTTGTTGAGTATTCATTTTCTAAGCAGTGCCCTAAATTTGTCAACAGAATAGAAGCATACGTAATGCTTGGTAATAGGGCTTCTGAAATTGTATTGGAGCGGTTAGGGTTCAAGTGTGATGGTACATTAAGGCAGCATGGCAAATGGAAAGGTTCATATCATGATCTTAAAGTCTTTTCTCTGCTGCGCTCAGATGAAATGAAAATATAACAGATAAGGATAGGAGTCAGAATTGTCTAAAGATGATATTACAAAGCTGGTAACAACAGCTTTAACATTACCAATTTTCTTTTTTTTACTTGGGTATTCTTTTGAAGGTTTAGAACTATCTTTTATGGCCTTTGCATTTTTATTGTTACTAGCCGTTGTAGGTGGTGCAATTGGTGGTGTGTATGCCTACTTTGCACATAATTTATTTTTCAAGAGCTCATTCTTTGCTGGTCTAATTCCCTCAGTTATTTTAATGTTTATTGCTATAAAAATGGATCTAGATAATTTAATTGTACTTGGCGATTTATGTTTAATTGTAGCTTGTTGGGTTACAGCTTCTGAACTTGCATTTATCAAAAATAAATCAATGAAATCATCGTCATAATCGGGTAGCCGGAGGTATCTAACCTCCAGCCCCCACACCACCCTGCATGCGGCTCCGCACAGGGCGGTTCATTTAGAACACCTAACTTACTTTCTGGTTAGCCTATTTATTACAATAATGAACTTCGATCCATCCATCTCTTAGTGAATATAATCCTGCTTTCTTCAGATACTCATTACTCAGCGCTTGCTGGATCCCTGGTGTTTTTGAACTTCTCCATGGGCCTTTGCTTGTGATACCACAACCAACGGCCACTTGAATTTTGACGCCACGTTTAAGTAGGTTTTGCACCTTAGTCCGTGGTTTTCGCCACTGACGCCAGTAGCACATACGTACGCGACGACGGATCCAATGGTCTAAGTCGACACACCCTTGATAAGCATTAGCGATGCCAAAATAGTTGATCCAGCCTTGCATGTATTGACGCACTTTAAACAATTGATAACCCATGCTCACGCCCCAGTTTCGGTTCGTCAGCCGCCTCATCTTTTGTTTGAAAATGTGTAATGTTTTAGCATGCCACTGGATCTTTCCTCGGTTAAAGGTAAACCCGAGGAACTTGCTTTGACTTACCTTAACCACTTGGCTTTTCTGTGTATTAACGACCAGTTTTAGCTTAGTAGCAAGATAGTGAGTAATGCTATTAAGTACCCGTTCACCTGCTCGTTGAGATTTAACCAATATGATAAAGTCGTCCGCGTAGCGGGCGAATTTATGCCCTCGGCTTTCCAGCTCTTTATCCAAACTATCCAACATAATGTTTGATAGTAAAGGCGAGAGTGGACCGCCTTGAGCTACTCCTTCAAAGCTTGCTTCAAATTGGTCGTTGACCATCACCCCTGCACGTAGGTATTTACCAATAAGCGCCAAAAGGCGCTTATCCTGTACCTTGCTCTTTATTTGAGTCATGAGTAAATCATGATTAACTCGGTCAAAGAACTTGGACAGATCAACATCAACGGCAAATTTACGTTTCTGTTTGATGATACCCTTAACTTGCAGTACCGCTTGTTTGGCATTTCTATTCGGCCTAAAGCCAAAGCTATTATCCGAGAAGAATGGGTCAAACAGTGGAGTGAGTATTTGGGCTATCGCTTGCTGTATGACACGGTCAATGACGTTCGGGATCCCCAATTTGCGTTTACCGCCATCGGGTTTATCGATCTCTACACGCCTGACCGCTGAGGGTAGATATTTACCTTGCTCAAGTTGAGTTTTACACTGTTGCCAACCGCCTTGTTGCATCCAAATCGGGAAGGCTTCGATAGTCATACCATCGATACCAGCCGCGCCTTTATTGGCTTTAACTTGCCGCCAAGCTCGATGTAAATTCTCAGGTTCGAGTAGTTGCTGGAATAAATCGCTGTTGAAGGCCGGTTGCAGATCAATACGCTGCTGATAGTAATCGTCTGGCGACGTAGTGGGTATCGACAAGTTTGACAAGACTCCTCCTTCTTCTAAATGTTCAGGCCTTCACCAT
>NZ_MCTY01000034.1:0-2017 GCF_002873635.1 Shewanella sp. 10N.286.52.B9 | reverse complement strand
TGTAGTGGTATAGCGAATTTGGCCACTCTATTGAAGGTGATATTAGATTATTGAGGGTAAATACAAATGACTAAACCTCGAGAGATATCCATTTCAAACACATATCGGGGCATAAATAAGCTAGGTATGCTCTAAAATAGTGGCAAAATTCACCATACCACTACAGCTAAATGACAGACGAAGTAGATGAATTTGTTGATTGATTTTTATTTGACTGCAAAAGCAGTCAAATAAGTTAGGTTCGCCTATTGACTGGCGGAAGGCTCATATGTGTTAGGTCGTTCATTGTTATAAAACCACAGCTATTCATGCCGTACAGTAGTGTGTAGCTTTCCACATAGGCATTTGTTGTGGGTTGCTGATTGGATAAACCTGAGCTCGATATCATGTTTCCCGCCCATTTTCCAATAATCTATCTCTATCGCCAGTACTTCATGATCAATTATCAATGATGTACATAAGTCTGATGCTGCATCCATTTTCTAAATAATTATGAATAAAACCCATTGACCAGCATGACTAATCCGCAGGACTTGCTACCGAGGACTTTCGTAAGGTCCAGGTACCATCTTTATTATCAATCCACTCAATGACATCACCATCTTGCCATTTTAGGTCTGCAAGATATTCATCAGGTAATCTGAAAAAAGCCTCTCCATCTTCGGTTCTTTCGATTTCGACTTTCATTGCATTCCCTCTCTGGTAATTCCTTAGTCCTTTAGATACCTTGGCTCATTAATAAAATTTGGTCAACTGACACATTGTAAGTGGGTCGCGGATAGATCATGTAAAACGAAAAGGGGCATAAATGAGCTACACACTCCTCTACCACTTTCGAATAAACACACCGATCATCAAATATTATATTCAAGTCGCTCAATGTATTTGAGTAATGCCCTAGCCTGAATATCCTTCCCATAGCGGCCGTAGGTGATGTTTGGGTTTGCGTGGCCGACTATCTGCGCCACAATATGCTCGCTGATATCCAAACGCTTAAACTCATCGATAAAAGTGTGTCGTAGACTATAAGCCGTTGGTCGTTGACTCGCTTTCATGCCAATGCAGGTTTGTAATATCGATAGGTGCTTACAATAGGTTTTTGACCAATCTTCCACTAATCCCACTGGTTTGTAATTAAACAACTGGGGATGTTTTTTACGCTTATCTACAAATTCAATAAAGCCCTGCTCTATCAAGGTTTGGTGGATTGGAATACTGCGCCTTGCATTGGCATTCTTAATACGTTGCCCTTTGCCGCTGTCATCAACGTTAATGCAATGAATACCTTCGATTACGACGATATCACGGGGCGTTAACTGACACGCCTCTGATGGCCTTAGACCGCCATAAAGCATCAATCGGGTGACCCACTTAAAGTCAGCTGTTGAATCTTTAAATTCGGCTGAATGTATTAGCCTTTTTAAATCACTCGTATCCCAACGGTCTCTTTCTTGGTTGGCTTTAACTTTGGGCTTTTGCCCTACTGTCACATTTTCAAAAGGATTGTGGCTGCAGTAGTTCATTAACTTACACCACTTAAAAAACTGAAATACGGCCGCTAAGTATTCTTTATTGCTTTTATAGCTTCTGCCCTGCGTAAGCAGTTCATCACGGTACTTCATCGCATCAGCCGAGGTAATATCGTTAGTGCAAATAGCTTGAGTGCTTTTTGGTGACCGGTTACCGATTATTGGCAGTAACTTAATGAAGTGAAAGGTTCGCTGTTCAAGTTGTTTAATAGAGAGTGGTCTAATACCTGACTTCTCTTTTGAAGCTACAAAATCAGCAAGTGCATCGTGTAACGTAACCACGGGCATTGCTTGGGCGACAGCCGTGCTTTCACGGTGTTGTGACAGCTTAGTGTCTCTAATGGGGATGCTATAACTTGCTGGCTTTGTACTGATGGCCAACTTGTTTTTCTCAAATTCACTGCGAAGACTGTTAATCACTTCATCAACATAACGAATAAAGTCATTAATACAGGTTTGATGGTCGAAGTTATTGATGATTTTTTTCA
>NZ_MCTY01000033.1:1152-1275 GCF_002873635.1 Shewanella sp. 10N.286.52.B9 | reverse complement strand
GTCCGCCGCTCGTCAGCAAATTAGCAAGCTAATTCCTGTTACCGCTCGACTTGCATGTGTTAGGCCTGCCGCCAGCGTTCAATCTGAGCCATGATCAAACTCTTCAATTAAAGTTTTGTTGAA
>NZ_MCTY01000033.1:0-350 GCF_002873635.1 Shewanella sp. 10N.286.52.B9 | reverse complement strand
TTCGGCTCAATGAATTCTGATTTCGATTTAAAGACTCGGAAGAATCTCTAAAACGTTTGTTACATATTGCTATGAACACTCATCGTTACATTGATAATAATTTTGATTGCTTCACTCTTTACGAGAAAGAATGAGCAATTTCGATTAACTCAACACCTGTGAGTGTCCACACAGATTTCTTGTTTGATTTGTTAAAGAGCGTTGCTAATTATGCAAGAAATAATCTTTCATATCAGCAGCCATTTGACGCTAGGTCGTTGGCTTAGGGATGCGTATTCTACACTTCCCGTTGTTGGCGTCAAGTCATTTTTAACGTTAATTTAAAATGCTTTTCAACCGGTTAATTATGA
>NZ_MCTY01000032.1:0-6539 GCF_002873635.1 Shewanella sp. 10N.286.52.B9 | reverse complement strand
CTAAATTGCAGTAATAAAATCCAATCAAACCAGCTAGCCAAAAAAACTTTAAAATAATTTACCGCGGTAATGAACTTTTTTGAAATGAGCCACTCTGAGTAACTGTAGCAACGAGGTAATGTGCTTTTAAGGCGATGTTCACAAACTCTTCATCACAGTGACTGAATATCGAATGACATTATCGCTAACCGAATTATGTTTTACCCGGTTTTCATTGTTCATCATCATCCCCCATTTAGGGCATTGTTAATACGCTAGCGCATTATTAGCAAAACCCGCAAAGTAATACTTCTGGCAGCCCACTGGGTTGCCATTGTTAATCAATAGCGCCGAGCTTCAAAGCTGCTGCATCAGTGCATCAAGTTGTACTTGCAGTGAAGGATGATAACCTGCCCTTGCCTGCTGAAATATCGCTAAAGCCTGTTGCTCATACCCGGCAATTAATAACTCGTTATAAAGCGGCTTAACAAACTTTGCTCGGCCAATATGACCTAAAAAGGCTGCAACCTTTGGCAGCACTATCTCATAGTTATTGCGGATGGCTACACTGTACCAGTCGCAGGCAAGCTCAGCATTTTGTGAACCCGAGAAGCCAAACACGCTATCAAGATCGGTAAGTTGTAGCTGCGTGAGTTGCAGCGGTAGCTGTTTGATAAAATACTGCCAATGATGCACTCGCCAACCAGCCACATTCAATTTAGCCGCACTGTCGCCCAGCTTTAATTGCTGCAATGCCAAATCCACTTTATCTAAGCTTGTGGATGTCGGCCCAACAAACCATTGGGGTAATCCTTCACCGTATACCCAAGTCATCAACTCTGATTCACTGATGGCCTCGGGATACTGCACAAGCAAGGTTTGCTTGGCATATTCAATAAAGGTTTCTGTGGTAATGGCTTGAAATTTAAAATGCTGCACATAATCAAATAAGAAGTGATCAAAGGCTTTACGGCCTAATCGTACTTCAAGTTCATGGACAAACATTGATGCTTTGTCATAGGTAAAGCGATTAAAAGCGTCATTGGCATCTTGGTGCTGCACGTTCGCCGGTAGTGTTTGCGCGGCTAATGGCATGGAGATCATTTCTTCTTTAAGGCGGCCAAACTCAATAACCCACTCAAGCTCCGCTTGCTCTTTGCCATAGATTTTTTCCACTAAACGATTAGTAAAGTAAGTGGTAAAGCCTTCATTGAGCCATAAATCTCGCCATGTGGCATTGCTGACTAAGTTGCCCGTCCATGAGTGAGCTAACTCATGGGCTACGGTAGACACTAAGCTTTTATCGCCCGCTATCAAGGTAGGAGTAATAAAAGCCAGTCGTGGATTTTCCATGCCACCAAAGGGAAAGCTCGGCGGTAACACTATCATGTCATAGCGATCCCATGGATATGGGCCAAGCAAGGACTCAGCCGCTAATATCATCTCCTCGGTATCTTCAAACTCAGCCAACGCTTTGGCTAGCATCGCAGGTTCGGTATAAATACCGCAGCGGTCACTAATGGCCCCGTAAGCTAAATCTCCTACTGCCAGTGCTAGTAAATGGGTCGGAATGGGCTTTTCCATCTCAAACTGGAACACGCCATCAGCGGGCATAATGTCACTATTTGCCGCGCTCATCACTGCCCGTAAACCGTTATTGACCTTAACGGCAGCTGAAAAAGTAATACGCGCTTTGGGAGTATCTTGCAAAGGGATCCAACTGCGGGCATTAACCGGTTGAGATTGGCTAAAAAGATAAGGGACTTGTTTACCTAAGGTTTGCTCAGGCGTCAGCCATTGCAGCCCTTGCGCCTTTGGGGAGGTACGATAACTGATGGTCACTTGGTTGATGTCATCACCTACTGCAATGATAATCTTCTCGCCTTGTAGCTCATTGATATGCTCAATACTAAATTCAAGCAAGCGACCACTATTATCGGTAATGGTATCGATAATCAAATCCCGGCCATCTAGCACTAATTCATTACAGTCTTCACAGCGATTAAATTGCAGTGTCGCTTGAGCGACTAATTGCTGCTTATCAAAATCAACATCTAAGTTTAACTGTAAATGATGCACTTTTATCTGATCAGTATTTGCCACTGAATGATAATCACGATTATTGTCCCAAAGCTTGCGCATTTTGATATCCATTACTCCAAAAGTTCTAATGAGTACTGTATACCAATGGCCGCTTTTCATCGAGTATCACTGTGTATCTAGTAAACTTAACGCTCACTATTTGAAATAAAAAAGCCTCTTAAAAAGAGGCTTTTTAAAAAGAAGCAGTTTAGCTTACAGCTTAATACCTGCTTTTTGTAAATCTTTTGCTACAACACTACGTGGTAGTGGTACATAGCCATCTTTCTCAACAACTTGCTGACCTTGAAGAGATAACACGTAACGGATGAACTCACGATCCATTGGTGATAAGTCATTGTTAGGGTGCTTGTTGATGTAAACGTATAAGTAACGTGATAATGGGTAAGTCCCATTCGCTGCATTACCTGCAGTTGCTGCGATGTATTTAGTGCCTTTCTTTGAAAGCGCTACCGCTTTAACACCTGCAGTTTTGTAACCGATACCAGAATAACCGATAGCATTAAGACCTTGAGAAACTGATTGCACTACTGAAGCAGAACCTGGTTGCTCATTAACGTTTGGTCTAAAGTCACCTTTACAAAGTGCTTTCTTTTTGAAGTAACCGTAAGTACCTGATACTGAGTTACGACCATATAATTGCACGTCTTTCTTAGCCCAGTTACCTTCTAGCCCAACATCGCCCCAACGCGTTACATCATCACCACCACACTTTTTAGTTGATGAGAAGATTGAATCGATTTGCTCGATGCTTAGCCCTTCGATTGGGTTATCTTTATGCACAAATACTGCTAATGCATCAATTGCAACACGAATAGCTGTTGGTGCGTAACCATAATGTTTTTCAAAAGCTTCAATTTCATTAGGCTTCATTTGACGGCTCATAGGACCGAACTGAGAAGTACCTTCAGTTAATGCTGGCGGCGCAGTAGAAGAACCGGCAGCTTGAATTTGGATATTTACGTTAGGGTAAATGTGTTTAAAATCTTCAGCCCATAAGGTCATCATGTTGGCTAATGTATCTGAACCCACTGATGACAAGTTACCTGAAACACCACTGGTTTTTTCGTACACAGGTAATGTTTTATCAATGGCTGCCATAGATGTAGCTGAAAATACACCAGCTGCAGAAAAGGCGATAGCGCCAACTAGCTGTTTAAGTTTCATTTTTGTGCTCCGGTATTATAAGCGTTGTTATTTAAGACAGGCTCAGTATCAATGACGATGATGACAAGTCTATGACGCTAATGTGACAGCAGTATGACAATTAACACTTTTAACAATCACACCAAACACGTTCCAAAGCTAATTAATGGCAACCTTAAGCAGTTAAAAATCATGGTGTTAGCTGAAAATCAGTTTATTTAAATTGCTTAATACAGCTAATTTTGACTATGAGTTATTTATTAAGCCTGCAGTTTTTACCTAACAAGTTAGGCTTTGTTGCAATAAAGACCAGCAAATAGTTTACAGACGCATCCGCAAGACCTTATAAAACCCGCTTCATGTAAGTTATTTGATACTGACCATTTTAAAGAAGCATTATTGTGGCTTAAAGAATCGGTTATTATGAACAATTCAAAGTCGTGATACCTAGTCCGCACCCAAATTAGACTGTTGATGCCTTTTTTGTATTTCCAAACTCCGTTTGGATTAACGTCGTGGGTTTTCCACCCACACCCAACCAAAAGGGTATCAACAGCATTACCCTCCATACTCTTTATTAATGAATTAGGCCCCGCCGCCCCTAACGAAAAATGCTGAAAAGCGCATGATTTTCGATGGGGATTTATCCAGCTTTTAACTTCGTTTGTTGCTAACTTCGGCCCCTGTTTATTATAAAGAGTGAAAATGCTAACGCTTCCGATGGTGAGTCTGAAGTAAATGGATTTACAAATGTCACGGTGGCATGGATGCTAAGGAGTGATCCTGCACCTCGAAAGCTATGCTCACATCCATGTGAGCATCACGCTATTTTCTTCAACGTCCTCAATTCAAATTGAGTTTTAGTCTTTTACTTTCTTAGATTTATAGATTGTCTAGCTTTTGATATTTGGCTTTTACTTGTTGCAATATAAAAAGCTAAATCGAAGAGATGAAAATTCCGATGTAAGCGCGGCTGTGACCGTCCATGACAAGGACGTCATGGCCGAGCTTTCAGGGACGAACTTGCAGCGTGTCACAGTCGTGCTTGCACATAAGCCTGCGGCAGGCAATGGATTAGATTGAAGTAATGGACTACTGAAAAAGAGCCAATATAAACGAAGTATAAAGTTGGTGGCTGTAACGCATTTATGCCCCAAAACAAGCTAGAGCAGGATTGAGGCTAATTTCAAGACACGCGATTAGACTTACTTTTCCTTATGTCTAGAGTTCTGACTATGTGGCCAAATTTACTGATCCACTACAGTTGATGCTTCTTCGTAAGAAAGGTGATCTGGAAAAGTTATAAAGCGATCTTCATGACCAACCACTTCCTGAGCTAACATACCATCAGTACTGCCTCCGCCTCTGGCCACATCGTTGCTACCTTGATTGATCGCGACAGTGTCCCAAGTCGGAAAAAACAGACCAACCACGCGGTTCCAACCTGAAGATGTGTAACCTTGCTACCGTCAGCAATCACATCACCTCCGCCAACAGCAGATGAGGCAAATTCAGACATCTGGATAAGGTCTCGACTCGGTTTTATCGTGAATTTTTCATGATGGGCTCGCTATTGAATTGAAAAATAAGGACAGGAGAGAATGACTCCCGCCATAAAGACCATCAATTAGTTAAGTTTGATTCGAAGCACATGGTATGGCTTGGTTGAACCTTCTTCGCCTTCGTTGAAAGCAGGGTGGAAGTGAAGAGAGTTTTGAGTGACGTACAAGTAATCACCCTGGATAGAGAAACCATCTGCCCATGACAATAACTTGTCATCTTGTGCAAAGATTTTGTAGCCGTCTTTATTCACCACACCAACAGCATTTTTCTCAATATCACCGACATAGATATCACCGTTATCTGCGATAATCATGCCATCACTTGGACGTTTTTCACTGAAAAATTCAATCTGCTCGGCCAATGCATCTTCACTAAGCGCTGTGTTAGCAAGAGCAGCGGCAGGAATACGGTAGATAGCACTACCATTGACTGTACCAAAATATAGCCATTCATTATTTGCATCAATAGTGATTGGATTCACACCAAGATAAAGCGCATCAACGCTACCATCTTCACGCTTTGTCGCCATACGAGAACTATCAATCACAACTTCATGCTCAGGTGAAAGCAGTGCTTTATTTGATTGCAAAACGCGGCGAGATTTACCTGTATTTAAATCTACAACAACAAAGGCAGGCGCAGCTTCGCCATACAGATTACCTAAACTCGTATCGGCAATGTACATCTGGTTACGCAGTGTATCTAATGCAAAATCCTGTAAAAAAGAGTTACCGACCTGTACGTCTTTTCCAATTTCAATGCGTTTAAATAGCTTATCGTTGACGGTATCCCATGCAACAATTTGCGAAGGCGAAGTTTCACTGCCCATATCTAACACCCACACAACACCATCATCGGTACTATCAATACCGATTACTGAAGCCAAACCAACCTCACCTTTATCTGGACCATCTGCCCAGTCTTGGGTTGGAAATGCTTTGGTTGAGCCATCCTTCATCAATTCAACAACACGAAGTTCAGGTGCATCAAGGGGTTGCATAGAAAGGAAAGTACGCCCCTGCTTCGTTACTGTAATGTTCCCTGGTCGTGTGCCATCAAGCTTGGCAACCACTTCGATATCAGCCGCTTGCGCTGTGTTAACTATCATCGCAGTCGCAAGTGTTAGTAAGATTTTGATATTTTTCATGTCGAGCCTCATTGGTGTTCTTTGATGCCCTAACCGTTTTAGTCAGGGCATAGTGCTATAACAAGCTTGTTTTATGTTGTCGTTACGCGATCTTAGTCATTTCGTTGACTGTGAAGCTTGCGACAGAGCCTTCCGTTGCTGTCATGTAGTCAGCAAGGTGCTGGTTGCCCATATGAGCTTGCCAAAGTTCACGTGATACCCAGTTTTCATAAAAAGTAAAATGCGCTGGGTTGTCGTTGTCTTGATGAAGGTCATAGTTGATGCAACCTTCTTCAGCGCGAGTAATGTCGATAAGCTTTAGTAGCTCGGCTTTCACCAGTTCAATTTTGTCGTCATTAGCTTTGATGTTTGCAACAATCGTTAATGTAGTCATGGGATGTTCCTTTTAAATTTGATACCGAAATCGTCGGTAATTTTGATGTCTTTAATGTTTTAGTGATAGGGCAACTCGTCATGTCATATTGAGTTACTCACTAAATGTAGTACAGGTACTACACTCAATTACTGACTTATATTGTAAATACTTTCAAATCTATTTTGATAATTGAATGTTTAAATACGTTAATTTTTAACTAAGCGATCTTGGTCATTTCGTTGACAGTGA
>NZ_MCTY01000031.1:0-1263 GCF_002873635.1 Shewanella sp. 10N.286.52.B9 | reverse complement strand
TACACACTTATTACCCCCAAAGTTATCCACACAGCGAGCCAAAAAGTGGCACTCTAGGGATAATATACCAACCGCTTAAATTGTGTTAAGCCCAGTAATAGAAAAGGATAACATTCATTTTTGTGCTGGTGCCATATAACGCTTAACTCAAAACACGGCAATGACTACCGTAAAACTATCTACCAGTTTTGGAGCTGTGAATTTTCGAGCTTTCTAAAAGGTCATAATTTATCCGCATAAGTTCCAATGCGGCATTCAATTCTAGTTCAACATGAGGAAATTAGCATAAAAAACAATATTATTTTAAGCACTGCAGCCTCAATGTTAATAGCATTACTCCCCAGCCACAGAAATAGTCATGTTAGTGCTGCTAACAGGCCAATCCAGGTAATCGTTGTTGATTAAAGTTTTTTAGCAAAGAATGTCGTTCGTAAAGAGACTATCCAGTAAGTAGAAGAGCTGAAGAGTTCTTCAGTAATAGAACACAAACACTGCACGTTGTAAGAAGATATTTTCAATGCAATAGCCTTAATTAACCGTTATATAAAAGATAAAAGCTTCAATTAATTCACCAAACCAGATCTGCTAATATTAGCTCTACTGATCTATTCCAGTTTTATTAAAACCATAAACGCAAAAAGCCCGCTACACAGTGACGGGCTTAATATTGATTAGACGATTGGCGATGACCCCATTTCACATAGGCATGTCGTCCACACTGATTACCAGCAAGTTTTACTAAACATAACACCAAATAGGGATTATTCGTATTAGGCGCTTGGCGATGTTCAGCTGCGGATAAATCCTCCGCGCTCCATGTCTGCATAAAGCGTTGCTTTATAAACACAGACATTGCACCCTACTTTCACATGGCCATGTCGTCCACACTGATTTCGAGTAGGCTATTAACTAAACCTAACACCAAATAGGACTTATTTATTTTAAAATCCTAAACGAAAAAATCCCTGACTCATAGAGTAAGGGATTATTCTAATTTAGCGTCTGGAAATGACCTACTTTCACATGGGGAGACCCCACACTATCATCGGCGCGATTGCGTTTCACTACTGAGTTCGGGATGGGATCAGGTGGTACCACAATGCTATTGTCTCCAGACAAATCTGGTTTGAAGATGGTGCTGATACCCAGAATCGAACTGGGGACCTCATCCTTACCAAGGATGCGCTCTACCGACTGAGCCATATCAGCATTATCTTGTTTCTTTTCACTAATTGAGTGAAATAAATTAGGCGCTTGGCGATG
>NZ_MCTY01000030.1:963-1583 GCF_002873635.1 Shewanella sp. 10N.286.52.B9 | reverse complement strand
AGGGCTTTTTTCGTTTGGGGGGCAAAAAGAATAAATCCTAACGCTGATAACTTGAGTCATTAGCTGCAACATATCAGCGTGAGCGGTGAGTGTGGACGAATGCCCATGTGAAAATAGATCATCGCCAAGCGCCTAATATCTCTCATCAGAGAGTCGATAAAGCCCTGACTTAACAGTCAGGGCTTTTTCATTTGGGGATTTTCAATCTGCATGCAGGCTGATGTGGCTAAGTAAGCGGTGATGCCTGCTTTGGTGAGCTCTGATAGCTCGTTACTAATGTGACCGGCTATTTACGATTGCGTTTATATAAAACTAAAGAGACAATTTGACGCCATATAAGCTGAAATGCGTTGATATTTTTGCTGGACGAATTTATTTAACGGGCAAGTAAAGCTTTCGAACGTTAAGTCAGCGTCATAAACCTACAGGGTCGGTGTTTTGATACTTTCTCCTATTAGATTACTTTCTATGAGCGGTACTCTATGTTACTGGCAAAAATATATAAGGGCTATTACCAACAAGTTTACCGTTAGCTGGCCAACATGCAGCTCCAATATGACGTTTTTAAGCCTGAGAATCACAGTAATGAGTATTAAGGTGCCAGCTCTTAAAATAATGTT
>NZ_MCTY01000030.1:0-225 GCF_002873635.1 Shewanella sp. 10N.286.52.B9 | reverse complement strand
CCAGCTCTTAAAATAATGTTGTTTATTTTTCGATTGTTTCACCATATTGAACTAAAATTGAATTCCGCATTGAGAATTGTGTAAACAAATTTTGGTCTTTTAGAAAGCCGTAATTTTCATCGTTCGAAAAATTGGGGATAGTTTTACTGCAATCACGCTTAACGAGTGAGCCCAATACTTCATGACTTTGCTGTATCAGCGGGCTTTAGCCCTTTAATCCTTCAG
>NZ_MCTY01000029.1:0-6471 GCF_002873635.1 Shewanella sp. 10N.286.52.B9 | reverse complement strand
ACAGTCAGGGCTTTTTTCGTATTGGGGGAAAACAACAATACCTAATGCTGATAATTTGAGTTATTAGCTGCAACATCTCAGCGTGAGCGGTGAGTGTGGACGAATGCCCATGTAAAAGTTGGGTGTAATGTCTGTGATTATAAAGCAAGGTTTTATACAGACATGGAACGCGAAGGATTTATCCGCAGCTGAACATCGCCAAGCGCTTAATATCTCTCATAAGAGAGTCGATAAAGCCTGACTCACCGTGTCAGGTTTTTTCGTTTTTAGGATATAAATATCAACAAGTTCTGATAATTGAAGTATTTAACCATATTTTTCTGAATATAAATGTGGGCAATAAGCCAATGTAGAACCAAGTTTAAGTCAATGGCCTAATTTTTCTAGATAGAATAATTAGCCTATTACTTAAGAGTCAGGCTTTATTGTGTTTGTGATTATAGCGCTGCTTACAATTAATAATTCACTTAAGAACCTGTTGAGTGCACAAGTTGAACTTAAAACAACCTATTGCAGTATTAAATAGCAGTAACGTAATGCAGCTATCATGATGGTAAGCTATCTTGTAGGTTATTTTGCGGATTTAATCTTGCTTGTTGTTTCTTTTCAAGACAGGCTTTTTAGGGATAATGATGAAACTAGAGATGATTTGTACTGGCGAAGAAGTACTATCTGGCCAGATTATAGATACTAATGCTGCCTGGGTTGCTAATACCATGATGGAGTTAGGTATTGAAATGCAGCACCGTATTACAATTGGTGATCGCTTAGATGATCTTGTTCAAGCATTTATTGATAGAAGCCATCATGCCGATGTGATTATTATTAACGGCGGTTTAGGGCCAACCAGTGATGATATGTCAGCAGAAGCGATGGCGTTAGCTAAGGGGGAGCCTTTAGTTGAGAATGTTGAATGGCGAGAGAAATTAATTGAATGGTTTTCGCGTAACAACCGTGTGATGGCCAAGAGTAACCTTAAACAGGCTTGGTTACCTGAGTCTGCAGTAATGATTGATAATCCTGTTGGAACAGCATGTGGTTTTAGAGTTAAGTTAAATAAAGCATGGTTATTTTTTACTCCCGGTGTTCCTTTTGAATTAAAGCACATGATCACCGAGCAGTTTATTCCTTTTATTAAGGCTGAATTTAAAGCTAGTGAAAACACTGCGCTAAAAAAACTGCTTACCATAGGTCATGGGGAGTCTTCTTTAGCTGATAGCCTAGCGGATTTAACTTTGCCTGATGGTGTCACCTTAGGTTACCGCTCTTCTATGCCACATATTGAGATTAAAATATTTGCTCGTGGCGATGAAGCAATTAGACAACTCTCAAGCGTGACCCAAGAAGTCAAAGCGATTCTCGGTACTGCAGTGGTCGCTGATGATAAGCCCACACTTGCTGCAGAAATTCATCAACGTTTATATCAATCTGGTTTTAGTTTAAGTGTTGCAGAGTCTTGTACTGGCGGTTTAGTAACGAGCCAGTTAATTGATTTTGCAGGCAGCTCATCTTATTTACATCATGGCTTAGTGACCTATAGCAATGAATCGAAAGTCAAAGTACTGGGGGTTAATCCACAGGTTTTGGATGATCACGGCGCGGTTTCTATTCAAACTGTTGAGGCTATGGCTAAAGGCGCTAGAGAGATTTTAGATAGTGACTACGCCTTATCTACTAGTGGTATCGCTGGACCTGATGGCGGTTCAGAGGAAAAACCTGTTGGGACAGTGGCCATTGCGCTGGCGACTAAAAATGCGGTATATAGTCAGATGATTAAAGTTGCCAGCCGCTCACGAAGTTTGGTGCGCAGTTTAAGCGCTGCAGTTGCCTATGACATGTTACGCAGAGCATTATTAGATGAAGCGATTATTGTTGATTACCCATCAATAAAACGTTTTGATAAGTAATTGAGCGTATTGTCTTTATATAAAAAAAGTAGCAATATTTATTGCTACTTTTTTTTGTTTCTGTTGAGTTATTAAGGTTTAAAACTTAATGACAATCTTGCCTTTTTGCACTTCAATCTCTTTGGTGATTGAGGCCATTAGTGCTTGATTAGCATCATTTTCATCCAGCACGTAGACAGGTTGCGATGCTAGAAAAGTACTAAGAAACATCATTAGCTGTGGTGTGATTGATGAAAGCATTTTTTCAATATCTGCGGGGGTTGATTTAACCTCAACCAAATCTAACTTCTTTAAATAGATGCTTTTGGTTTCAACGTCATACCAAGGCTCAGCCTCAAATGTTGTCACAAGATCCGCTTCTATAGATTTAAAAGGGTTTTTAACGGCCATTCTTGTTTGGGCTGTGACCGCAATAGTATTGGGCTTGTGGCCCAATTCTACTTCCATATCATTGAGTTTAAGTTGAAGCCCAAAAACTTGGTTACCTTGGGAGACTTCATAATGCATCTCGTTATTTAGGTAATCTTCAACTTCAGACTCACTAATGCTGTACTGAGTGGCGCAACCAGTCAGTAATAGCATTAGTAAACCTAAACCACATTTAAGTATGCGCATTAGCCAGTGTTTCTCATTCCTGCTGCGACGCCAGCAATGGTTAACATCAGTGCAAGTTCTACTTGTTTAGATGCTTGATCTTCATTACGGGTACGAGCGAGCAATTCAGCTTGTAAAAAGTTGAGTGGGTCAATATACGGGTTACGTAACTTAACAGACTCGCGGTTCCAAGGTGTATGCGCCATTAACTCTTCTGATTGGGTTAATGACAATACCTCATCAATACCTAATTGTAGGCTGGCGCGCAGCTTTATGCCCAAATGTTTTAATTCATCAGGAACAAGGCAGCTATCGTAATAACTAGCAAGGTTTGGCTCCGCTTTCATGTATACCATTTCAAGCATTGAAACACGGGTCTCAAAGAATGGCCATTGTTGCTCCATTTCTATGAGTAAATCAGCTTCACTTCGTTGTGACGCGGCTTGTAGTGCTTCGCCTGCACCTAACCATGCTGGTAGCATTAGGCGGTTTTGAGACCATGCAAATATCCATGGGATTGCGCGTAAACTCTCAATGCCGCCATCGACACGACGTTTTGCTGGGCGACTCCCTAATGGCAGTTTACCTAGTTCAACTTCAGGTGTCGCTGCGCGAAAGTAAGCCACAAAATCAGGCTCTTCACGGACGATGCCGCGATAGGCTTTAACTGAATCATCTGCTAAGCGCTGCATACAGTCACGCCATTGCTGTTTAGGCTCAGGTGGCGGCAGTAAGGTTGCCTCCATAACTGCTGAAGTATATAAAGCCAAGCTTTGAACGGCCACTTTAGGTAGGCCAAATTTAAAGCGGATCATCTCCCCTTGTTCGGTGACACGAATTCGACCATCAACAGAACCCGGTGGTTGCGATAAAATTGCTTTATGAGCTGGTCCGCCGCCTCGGCCAATGGAGCCACCACGACCATGGAACAGCATCAGTTTTACATCTGCTTTCTTACATACTGCTACTAATTGCTCTTGGGCATGATATTGCGCCCATGCAGCAGCAATCACGCCGGCATCTTTGGCAGAATCTGAATAGCCGATCATCACCTCTTGCATGCCTTTGGTGTAACCGCGATACCAGTCAATATTAAGCAGTTGAGTCATGCAATCAGCTGCTGTGGTTAAATCACTTAATGTTTCAAACAATGGCACTACGCGCATTGGATGCTGGCAGCCACTTTCTTTAAGTAATAACAGCACCGCTAATACATCTGATGGCTTACTTGCCATTGAAATAACATATGAACCCAGTGCTGTCGCAGGCTGGCTTGCAACCAGTTTACAGGTGTTAAGCACTTCTTGTACGTCAGCCGTTGGTTGCCATGTGCTTGGAATAAGCGGTCTGCGACCTGTTAGTTCACGTAATAAAAACGCCTGCTTTTCGTTTTCATCCCAGTGATCATAGTCACCTAGGCCTAAGTAGCGTGTTAGCTCGGCAATGACGTCGCTGTGACGTTCAGCATCTTGGCGGATATCCAACCTGAGCATATGGATACCGAAACAGGCCATACGGCGAAGAATATCTAACAATAATCCGTTGGCAATAAGCCGCATACCTGATGAGGTTAAACTACGGTATAGCAGCTCTAGTGGTAGCTTTAAGTCTTCAAGTTCCCAAATAGTTTCATCAGGTTTCATATCGACTTGATGACCTTCAAGGCGGATATTTAAGTAGTCGATGGTATTACGTAATTTGTTACGTAGATCACGCAGCACATCACGGTAGGGCTCTTTACTGTTATTGGTTAATGCCATCAGTTCTTCACTGGCATCTTCCATGGATAATTCATTAATCAGCTTAACGATATCTTTGAGGTATAAGCGTGCGGCAGCATGGCGGTTTCGTAGTAATACTTCTTGTGTGACGACTGAGGTAACAAATGGATTACCGTCTCTATCTCCGCCCATCCAGCTAGAAAAACGTACTGGGCATATGTCTGTGGAAATTTGTTTGCCCGTTTTAGCTTGTACATGATCATTGAGCTGGCGTAAGAAGTCGGGTACAGCTTGCCATAGTGATGTTTCAATTGTGCTAAGTCCCCAGCGAGCTTCATCAACAGGGGTTGGCCTGTCATGACGAATTTCATTGGTATGCCATATTTGTGCGATGAGCTGGCGTAAGCGTAAATGAGATTGGCCTATTTCTCGCTCAGTTAGTTGCTGATTTTCTTGCTCTGTCAGACAATCGACCACCGCGGAGTATTTTTGAATGAGGGTGCGACGTGAAATCTCGGTGGGATGTGCTGTGAGTACTAAATCGATATCGAGGTTTTCAAGACACTGAATAACCTCTTGCTCATTGGAGCTGCTGTTAAGCATTCGTCCAAGTAGCTGCTCTACTGGATCCGGTGTACATACAAGCTCATCACAATTACGGCTAATGGTATGGAATTGCTCCGCGATATTCGCCAAATTAAGGAATTGATTGAAGGCTTTGGCAAACGGGACTAATTCTTCATCAGGAAGCGAGTTGAGTAAAGTGAGCATCTGTTGGCGTGATTCTGCATTTCCTTGGCGGGATTCTTTAGCCAAAATGCGGATTTGCTCGACCTTTTCGAGAAAACCTTCACCAAGATGATCGCGCATAGTATCACCTAAAATTTGTCCTAAGTTGCTGACATTAGAACGCAAGGATGCATACATATCGGCGGTTTGATCTGCCATAATTACTCCATAAGTTACTTAATAAGCGGTGACAATTTTTCCATAAGCTTTAGCACAATAGCGAGCGACAACTGCTTGGTCAATGGCTGATGAGATAAATTCAAAAGCCATTAATCTGCTTGTTGTTATTTAATACAAGCTTGATAAATCAGTTTTTTAATGAGCTCAACCGTTGGGGTTAAATATTCAAGGCCAATATATTCATCGGGCTGATGGGCCTGATTGATACTCCCGGGGCCAAGTACTAATGTTTGACAGCCTAATTGATTTATATAAGGCGCTTCAGTGGCGTAATTGACCACTTCGGCTTGGCTATTAGCAAGCTCAGTAACCAGCTTGGTCCAATAACTATCAGCTTTTCCTGCAAATGACTCAGAGCCTGGGTATAAGGTGCGTACTTCAATACTGCCTGGATATTGCTTATTAATTTCAGCAAGGTAGTTAATGACCATTAACTCTAAATCAGCTAATTCAATACCGGGCAGTGGGCGAATATCAAGGTGTAAGTCGCAGCAGCCACAAATACGGTTGGCTGCATCGCCGCCGTGAATATGGCCAAAGTTCATGGTTGGGTAGGGCACGCTAAAGGCATCTTCTCGGTAGTTTTCACTTAAGTGTTGCTTGAGCTTTATTAACTGACCTGTGACTTGATGCATTATCTCGATGGCATTAAGCCCACGTGCAGGATCTGATGAATGACCACTGCGACCAATAACGCGAATACCTTGGGCTAAATGGCCTTTATGCATATACACCGGCTTTAAGCTGGTTGGCTCGCCGATAATGGCATAATCTGGTGCTATAGATGTTGATTCAGCAAAGGCTTTAGCGCCATTCATGGTGGTTTCTTCATCGGCACTGGCAAAAATATGTAATGGACGCTTTAACTCAGTTAATGGGATGTCTTTTAACGCTTCCATGATTAGGGCAAAAAAGCCTTTCATATCGCAGGTACCTAGGCCATACCAGCGATTGTCTTTCTCAGTTAATTCAAATGGACTTTGGCTCCAACGACCTTCATCAAAGGGAACGGTATCGGTGTGGCCAGCTAATAACAAGCCGCCTTTGCCTGAACCAATGGTGGCGACAAGGTTTTGTTTACCTCTGCTATCAGCGACAGTACTAATTGTGCAGTCAAACCCCATGTCGCTAAACCAAGACTGTAGCAGTGCAATAACTGCATGGTTACTCATATCTTGTTCTACTTCTAAGGCACTGATTGAAGGTAGTGCAATCAACTGTTTAAAAGCATCTTTTAATTCTGGTAGTGAGTTCATAAGGGCCTTTTATAAATATTTAAT
>NZ_MCTY01000028.1:0-11512 GCF_002873635.1 Shewanella sp. 10N.286.52.B9 | reverse complement strand
AGTGTGGGGTCTCCCCATGTGAAAGTAGGTCATCGCCAAGCGCCTAATATCTCTCGTAAGAGAGTCGATAAAGCCCTGACTTAACAGTCAGGGCTTTTTTCGTATTGGGGGAAAAACAACAATACCTAATGCTGATAATTTGAGTTATTAGCTGCAACATATCAGCGTGAGCGGTGAGTGTGGACGAATGCCCATGTGAAAGTAGGTCATCGCCAAGCGCCTAATATCTCTCGTAAGAGAGTCGTTAAAGCCCTGACTTAACAGTCAGGTTTTTTTCGTAGTTGGGGTAAAAGACAACAATTCCTGATGTTGATTGCTGAGTCATTAGCTGCTGAATATTATTACTTAAAGCAAGTGTGGGCAGTACCCATGTAAAAGCAGGGGTTATCTTTAGGGCTAACGGACTGAATAATGCTATGTCAGTGAACAATAGATCATAGTAAGGCTAGTCCACTAAGTCGCGCCAAGCAAAGTGTGTTTTGCCAAGGGTGCTACTGTGCAGAAGTTTTTACGTTGCTGAAGTTTATTGATGGCATATTTTCGATTAGCTGTTGTTGATCTCTGTCGTCTTTAGTATGTTATTAATGCGTCAAATATTTTATTAGCAATCAACGGTGTAGCCTTGTCAAAGCGACCTTTATTTTCACTATCATTCTTAGTGCCTTTTTTTATAAGCGCCCTGTTCTTTCTATTAGTCAGTGGGGAGTTTTACTATGAAAGAGAAGAGTTGCATTCTCAACTGGCGGCTAATGAATCTAAGCACATTGAGAAAGAATTGTATCGAATGACGCATGTCATTGAGTCAGCGTTAGCTAATCAAGACACTTCAAGAATTGAACAAGAGGTTTCTCTTACTGCTATAGATAGCAATATGATGGTTTATGTCATTTTAGATGCTTCTAGCCAAATTCGCTTCGCTAATCATGTCATATGGCGTGACAGTAATGCTACTAATGTTATTGATGGTTACATCAATGACATCCATCAACAAGCGGTAAGCAATAAACGCCCACTGATTCAAACCAATTTAGAGCGTGGCTCTATACAAGCATATTATCCTATCAATGCCTCAGATAAATATAGTTATTCTAGCGCGGTAGATGTGATTTATGTTGAGTACAATATCTCCTCATTGATGGCTGAGGCTGCAGACAGTCTCCAAAAACGCTTTATTTATATTTGGGCAATTGGTGGCATAATTGTGCTACTTTTTTGCTTAGGGTTATATTTGGTACTAATTAAGCCTATTAGTACTTTAACTAAAAATGCGCAAAATATTGTCAATGCTAAAGGGGGATCGACTAAGGTGACTACCTTTGTCGATGAGTTATATTGGCTCAATAAGTCATTAGTTCAAGTAGGGCTACATTTAGCTGAAAGCAATCAGCGACTGACTAATGCTGAGCAGCGTTGGTTATATTCTATTAATGCAGATCAACACGGTATTTGGGACTGGGATACTATATCCAATGGCGTCTTCTTATCAGATCACTGGAAAGAAATATTAGGTTATCAATCCGATGATATCGCTAGCTCCTATGAAGCCTGGGAAGCTTTGTTACATCCAGATGATAAAAAAGCAGTGGTAGCAGCACTTAATAATTATCTGCAAGGTAAAACTCGCAATTACGAAAGTGTTCATCGGATGCTAACTAAGGCGAATGATTACATTTGGGTGTTAGATAGAGGTCAAATTATCCAGTGGGATGAACTGGGTAAGCCAATAAGAGTCATAGGTTCGATAAACGATGTTTCTTCTGAACTTGAAAACCAACAGATTACTGTAGAAAGGCAAAGTCATGTTGGGGTGTCAGATATTATTGATCGGGAAGCGTTAGCTAACGAATTGTTTGACCTTCAAGCTTATGCGCGTAAAAGTAATCAACATTGCAGCTTGCTAGTCATTAATCTAAGCAACATTAAGTTAGTAAATGAAGCGTTAGGTGAGCAACTCACTGATCGATTACTTATGCAGATTTCAGCAAGGCTTGCTGGGAGTTTTTCAAATAGCTGTTTGTTAAGTCGTCTGGGAGATGATGAATTTGTTATTGCAGCAAAAAATTTAGGTAATAATTTAGAGCATGCCAATAAACGTGCGTTAGCGTTAGCAAGTGAAGTTCGCCAAGTGGTTGGCCGTAGTTTCAGCATATCTGGACAAGATGTTTCAGTTTTTACTCAAATTGGAATGGTGGTTTTTGATGGCCAAGAATCTTTAGAACCGAGTCAGTTACTTTCTCGTGCAGATAAAGCTTTATGCAAAGCTATTGAAAGTAAGACCAATAGCTGTGTGCTACATAGTTTACTGTTGGATGCTAGCCACAATGAACCCTTGAAATTACAACGGGACTTAAAGTTAGCGATTAAGGCTGGCCAGATATCCTTGGTTTATCAGCCTGTAGTAGATATACATGGCAATACCGAAAGTGTTGAAGTATTGATGCGTTGGCATCATCCTCAGTTAGGTTTTATTCGCCCGAAGCAATTTATTCCAGTTGCTGAGCTTTCTAACACGATTTTTGAACTTGAATTATGGATGTTAAGTCAGGTTTGCTTATTTATAAAGAGCTTACAAGCTGCGAATTTAAATTGCCCGTGCTTTTCAATTAATGTCTCTTCTAGGCATTTTCATCAAGATATGTTTGTCGATGTTATTCTTAACAAGATTGCAGAAAGAGGCGTTAATTTTAATTTAATCCAATTGGAGTTGTCGGAAGATATCTTTTCTATTAATCCTATCACTGCAAAAAATAAAATTTTAAAACTACAGCGGGCCGGTGTCAGAGTCGCTATCGATGATTTTGGATCAGGTTTATGTCCGTTACATCGCTTTAATGGTATTCATTTTGCTCAGGTTAAGCTGGCTACTGGCTATATTAATGATATTGTTAGTTCAAAAGAGGCGCGAAAGATATTCCGCTCACTTATTAATATGACCAAACAGTTAAATTATCCTGTCGTAGTAAAGCACATTGAAGATCGTCAGCAGTTGAGTTTACTGAGCGATCTTAATAGTAATTTGTTTCAAGGCTTTGTAATTAGTAGGCCGCTATCCCAACAAGACATTAAACACTTATTAGAATCAGAAATTAACCTGAGCGTGGTTTGGAAAGTACCATTTAGTTAGTTTAAGTTATAAGTTAACTGGACTTCCCAAACTTCAGACAGCCATCAGGGTTTCTAAAGTGTTAATGGCACTAATATCAATGGCGCTAGTATAATTGCTATTAATAGCTGCTAATTAGTATTGCTCAAGAAAAGCGAACATACTTGTCAGTGCTTGGTTACGTACCTCATCTACTTCCATAAATATCTCATGCCGACTGCTGTGTATCCTTTGTAGCTGGCATAAGTTATTTTCCGCTCTATCTTGGGCTGCATTATCCACAATGGTGTCTTCAGTCGCTTGCAAAATAAGAATGGGCTTGATACTCGTTGCGGCCACTTGGGTTGCGTTATCAGCTGCTGTTATAGCTTCTAATAGCCAGTTGTTTGTGGGCGAGCCTAACTGAATTTGTGGATTCTGCTCAAACAGCGCGATAGAGGCTTGATAACGATTTTGGCTATGGGTTAGCTCATTGTCAGCAAAGCTGGTTGCATTATAGTTTTTACCACCAATAACATAGTTGGGCTCTTTGTCTGCAGTATAAGTATTTAGCAGCTTGGCTAAAGAGCGAATAAAGCCTTTATTCATTGGCAAGTTGATGCCATACATGGGGGCTGAAAACACAGCAGCATTAAATGTGCTTGGGTATTGGCCCATATACAAAGTACCTATGGTTCCCCCCATTGAGTGGCCCACAAGATATAGAGCATCATGTGCTTGGGGCTGAACAATTTGCTTGATAAAAACATGAAAGTCATCGATATAAGTCTGAAATTTATCAATGTGACCCTGGTGATTATTTTTTTGACTGCGTGATGACAAGCCTTGACCGCGATGATCGAGAATATAAACGCTATAGCCTTGCTGATATATATTGAACATCAGCTCTTTATATTTTAAATAGCATTCAACCCTACCACTACTGATGACAATTGCTTTGTTGGTGGTTGGATTTCGAATAAAAGCATAGGCAATATCGGCATTGTCTTGACGTAGTTTGGCTTGCGTTACCGCTTGCCAAAATTGTTGCTGCTCATCATTATTAAGTTGTTGCTCTGACGAAAAAGACAAATCGATCACCTTAAGCTTTAAGAAATAGGACTAGGGTTTGGCTGGATGTAAACCTTGGCAGTGTAGCAAACAGTGATACTGATGGGGAAGGTGGTTATAGAGAGCTAAATGGCAATTTAGCTCTCTAATGAGTGTCTATTATTAGTTTGCTCGTTGCTGCTCGCTAATGAACTCGTCAACCATTTGTTCTAGGATCGCCATGGTAACTGAACCATTTTCTAGCAATGCATCATGAAATAAACGGATGTTAAAGTCTTCACCTAATGCAACTTCAGCTTTGTTACGTAAACGCTTTATGGTTAATTCACCAACTTTATATGACAGTGCTTGTCCTGGCCACGAAATATAACGGTCAATTTCGGTGGTGACATTGTGTAGTGATAATGCGGTGTTACTGGCCATAAACTCTATGGCCTGCTCACGGCTCCAGCCTTTTGCGTGCATACCAGTATCGACCACAAGACGTGCTGCCCGCCACATTTCATAGGTTAAGCGGCCAAAATTACTGTATGGGTCTCGGTAAAAGCCCGCTTCTAACCCTAGATACTCTGAGTACAATCCCCAACCTTCGCCAAATGCCGAGATATAACTCAAGCGTCTAAAGTCGGGTAAGTCTGTTAGCTCTTTATTTAGCGAGATCTGTAAATGATGCCCAGGTACTGCTTCATGCAAGGTTAATGCTTCCATTTCATATAGCGGACGTTTATCGAGGGCGTATGTATTGACCCAGTAGTAGCCTGGCTCATCATCACGGTTTGAGCCAGAGTAACGTCCCGTAGTGTATTTAGGGGCGATTTCAGCCGGTACTGGTTTAATGCCATAAGGGGTTCTAGGTAAGGTGGCGAAAAGTTTAGGCAAAGCAGCATCTGCTTTTTTAGCGATATAAGCAGCTTCTTTTAATAACTCTTCAGCTGTCTTTGGGTAAAACTGTGGATCTGTGCGTAAGAAATGCAGAAATTCAGCAAAGCTTCCTTCAAATTTTACCTCTTTGATGACTTGTTCCATTTCTGCTTTGATTCGGGCGACCTCTGATAAACCCAGTTGATGAACTTCATCGGTTGTCATGGCTAAGGTGGTGTAATAGGCCACGCGGTTTTGGTAAAAAGCCTCGCCATTAGGTAGCTCTTTTGCGGCAATCGCAATACGGGCATTAGGAATATATTCTTCAGTCATAAAATCGAAAAAATCTTGATACAGCGGTAGCACTTTTTGCTCAACAGTATCTCGACCTTGCTGGGTTAATTGCCGTTTTACAGACTCGCTAAAGTGATCGGGAAATTGAGTGAAGGGTTTGTAATAACCGCTGTCTTCAACAGGGACAATATAGGCACTAATACTTTGCTCAAAACCGGTTAAGGTTACTTTTGCTGGGGTAATACCACTGCTTAAGCCCTGTTTTAGCCAAAATGTTTGCTGGGCAAAATAAGTGGGTAAGGCATTAAGTTTTGCTAAATAATCTTGATAATCTTCAACGCTATTAAAGCGCCCATTAGCGATTGAGGCGATGTAAGCATGAAAACCACTTTCGGCCGTTATCGGTAAGTAATGATCTTTAAAGTTGTACATATCAACACTGTTTTGCAGTTGGTACGCTAATAACTGTGCATTAATTTTGTCGGTTTTTGACAGGGTGGCCGGATCAATTTGCTTTAATGATGCCAGTAGCTTTTTCTGACGTAGATTCTTTTGGGCTAAGGATTCTGGTGATAAATCAGCTAATTTATCGGCCTTTGACTTATCGCCTAATGAATAGGCCAATGTCGGCGAGTAATCCAAGTCTACTTGCCAAGCGTTATCAATAATTGATTTCAGGCTCATATTTTCTCCTACTGCCGCTGTAGCCGTTTCTTTTACCTGAGTTGGGGTTTCAGTTTTTTCGGGAACGCCTAAATAATATTGAGCTTTAGAACCTGAAGTCATTTTACAGCCAGATATGGCAAGCATGATTAATGCTGGCAGTATGAGCTTTCGCATGCGAAATTCCTTTAAACGTTGGTAAATAACAAATTTAGCTAACTAAGCCACAACATAGCAATTCAATCATATGCTCGCTAGTGAAATTCATCGACATAATTGTTACTGATTGCATAATTTAGTTGCTGCTAAGGTCGTTTTTTTGTCGATGCGTGTTAAACTTTGCTTGCTGGGTGTTCATAAAATAAAAAACACATTTAGCTCAAAAATTTAATAGGGGGCAAAAATGATCAATACATCCATTCCGCTGGTTGATTTGCATCGTCATTTAGATGGCAACGTGCGGGTCAAAACGATTTGGGAGCTTGGCCATCAGCATGGTATTCAACTGCCTGCTAACTCAATTGCAGAGTTGGCTCCCTTTGTTCAAATTCAAGGCAAAGAAAATAGTTTAGTGGCATTCCTGACTAAGCTGGATTGGATGGTGGGCGTATTAGCTGATCTAGATGCTGTAAAACGCGTAGCATATGAAAATGTTGAAGACGCGGCAGTATCAGGGCTTGATTACACTGAACTGCGTTTTAGCCCATATTACATGGCAATGAGTCATAACTTACCGATTGAAGGCGTGGTTGAGGCCGTTATTGATGGCGTCAAAGCTGGCATGAAAGATTATGATGTTAAGGTTAACTTAATCGGCATTTTGTCGCGCTCATTTGGACAAGAGAAATGCCGCTTAGAGCTTGATGGCTTGTTAGCGCATCGAGATAGCTTGGTGGCAATGGATCTAGCTGGCGATGAACTAGGTTTCCCTGGTGAGCTATTCAATGAACACTTTAAGCGAGTGAGAGATGCTGGCTTACAGATCACAGCCCACGCCGGTGAGGCGGCCGGTAGCGAGAGCATGTGGCAAGCAATTCAAGAGTTGGGTGCTACTCGAATTGGCCATGGTGTAAATGCTATCCACGACCCTAAGTTGATGGAATATTTAGTTAAGCACTCTATTGGAATCGAGTCATGCCCGACAAGTAATTTACATACTTCAACTGTGGCTGATTATGATGCTCATCCATTTACTCAGTTTCTGGATGCTGGAGTATTAATTGGTCTTAATACCGATGATCCTGGTGTGAGCGCGATTGATATCAAGCATGAATATCGTATCGCTAAGTCAGAACTGGGTTTAACTGATGCTCAGCTGATGCAAGTGCAACGTAATGGTGTTGAAATGGCCTTTTTATCAGGCAGTGAACGCAAGGCGCTATACGCGTCAAAGTTATAGTTAGCTCCTACCTGTTTAGCTGAAAATAAACATAAAAAAACCGCTGATAATCAGCGGTTTTTTATTGCGTGATAGTAAAAACTAAATCACTCGCGAGAACTGTTGCTGACGTGCTTTTTGACGATAGTAAACGTCAAAACACATACAGATATTGCGGATCAACAGACGACCGGTAGGGCTAATGGTAAGCTTACGGTCTGTGATATCAACTAATTTATCATCAATGAAGGTTTGTAGCAGTTTTAAATCTTCAACAAAGTACTCTTCAAAATTAATATCAAATTGCTGTTCAATTTTGGCTAAATCGAGGTCGAAGTGACAAATCATTTGTTTAATCACTACACGACGAATTTCATCGTCACGATTTAAGCTACAGCCTTTCCATAATGCGTGACCTTTTTCGTCAATCGACTCGTAGTATGGACGGATATCTTTTTGGTTTTGGGCATAACAATCGCCAATTTGGCTAATTGAAGACACACCTAAACCTAATAGGTCACATTCTTCCTGAGTGGTATAACCTTGGAAGTTACGATGAAGCTTACCGGCATTTTGAAGCTTTGAAAGCTCATCATCTGGCTTAGCGAAGTGATCCATACCAATGAACTGATAACCTGCACCGGTTAATGATTCAATGGTTTGATGCAACATATCTAGCTTTTGCTGTGGCGAAGCCATATCTTCATCTTTAATCTTACGCTGAGCGGCAAAACGAGATGGTAAGTGCGCATAGTTAAAGATAGACAAACGATCCGGTGATAACTCAATCACACGCTTAATGGTTTCTGCAAAGGTTTCAGGGGTTTGGTGCGGTAGACCGTAGATTAAATCTGCGTTGGTCGATACAAAGCCCATGTCTTTTGCTTTAGCCATTAAGTCAAAAATAAACTGCTCATCTTGTTCGCGGTTTACGGCAACTTGTACCTTTTTATTGAAATCTTGTACACCAATAGAAATACGGTTAAAGCCAGCTTCTTTTAATGTATCAAGCATGGTTAATTCGATTTCACGAGGGTCTACTTCAATAGAGAATTCGCCAACATCAGCAAAATTAAAATGACTTTTAATCAGCTTTGATAAGGTTAAGATTTGCTCTGGGTTTAAGAATGTAGGTGTACCGCCACCCCAATGCATTTGGGTCACAGTGTAATTTTTGAATAACGGGGCACGCTTAACAATTTCACTTGCAAGGTATTCAATGTACTGGTCAGCTTTATGTGCATGACGAGTAATGACTTTATTACATCCGCAGTAATAACAAAGCTTGGCACAAAATGGGATGTGGATGTATAAAGACAGTTTGTCACTTTTACTGGTTTCAATCGCTGAAAGTAGATTTTGCTCAGTAAAAGTATCGTCAAATTCTAAAGCCGTTGGATACGACGTATAGCGTGGACCACTGTAGTTATACTTTTCGATCATTGACTGATCCCAACTTATTTGTGTGGGCTGCTTCAAGGCGTGTCCTCCGAGTAAATTAGCAATGTACGAAGTATGCAAGTATCTTTAACAAATAACCTTGATCTACGTTGTAAATTTGAAATTTCTCATTAGCAATTAGGTGCATTTTTGCAGGAAAAGTTAGCATTTAGGTAGATTTGTGGCATAGCTCACAGCCTCAATATCCATGTTGAGGCTGTTATCTGTCTTATAACTAAGGGATTTGTTAAAAACTGTCGGTTATTAATGCATGAAATGAAACTGTTTCAACTTCTTAGCGTCTTCAAGCAAGCTTTGTTCTAACTTTGCTTCAGATTTCATTCTGGCTAAGTCCAATTTCATTCGCTGCTGTTTAGGTAAAGCGCTGCGTGCATCTTTTATGGGATGATCTTTAATACAGGCGTAATGCTCGAAGATATGCGGGAATTCAACGGCCATTTCTTCAGACATGGATAAGGTATCAAATAACTTAGCGATTCGCATTACCCCTTCAGAAGGCTCACAGCGCTCTTCTAACATGGCTGCTGCGATATACTTGATATCATCTAATACTTGTTGTTTTTTGGCTCTGGCTTCTATTGTGCGCTGCTTACTGGCTGCTAGTGATGCCTGTTGTTGTTTCTTGACTTGTAATAGCAAGTATCCGGCGTAAGAAGCTAAAAGTAATACAATGATGACAGCGACAACAATAACAATGCTAGACACAGTTTATCCTTAAAGTGATGTTAGGCTTGAATAAGGCTTAGTTTAGAATAAATAGAAAAATGGCATATCTGAAATAGATATGCCATTTAAAAGTAGTAATGATTAAGACTGGTAGTCTTTTAATACATCCGCGCCTGTTTCAAAGCGCTCATATAAATCATCATCTGAAGCGGCTTTTTTACTCGGAGCGGCTGGTGCTGGTAATTCTTCAGCATCCGAAATGCCTAATTTTTCCATCAGCGATTCAATTTTAGATAATTGGCTATCTAACCATTTCTGATCGTCAGCGGCTAAGTCTTTGCCTTCTTCTAGCAAATCAAGCAAGTCATTAAACCTTGGATCTTCTTCAAGCTTTAATAATTTTTGCTCGTCAGTCAGTTTAGGCTGTTTCACTTTTGCACTAGCAGCAACAGTTGCTTCTTTAGCTGGTGCAATCGATAACGCAACAGGCTTCTTGCTACCATGACGAGGGTCATTATTTTTTTGCGTTTTCACATGTGGTGATTCTTTTTCAATCAGGGCTTCGTTATGACGGCTACCTGATTTACGACCAGAATCATTCTTCTTGCCGCCGATGACTTTGCGCTCAGACTTTTTGACTCTTGGTGCTTGTTTAGGGCCATTTTCGCCGCCCTTGCGCGATTTTTTACTACGAGCCATTGGTGATCTCATTAGGTTGTAAAATTTGGCTAGACGGATTCATATCCACCTTGCACTAAATAAGGATGCGCTTTATATCAGACTTTGATGTTTTTTGCATCAATACGAGCTCTTTTGCTGCAAATAATAGCGTAAATTCGCTGTGTTGTGCCAAATACTCGAAAGTTTGTTGCTGATAAAAGCTAACGTGAGTGGGGTTATTCTTGAAATGCCATTTAGAAAAGTGATTTAAATCAGTCATTAAAGACGTACTTATTGCTAACCATCCACCAGGTTTTAGCAATTTTGACAGTAATTGCCATTCTTTACCTGGTTGCTGGAAATGCTCTAGTACCCGATAGCAGCAAATGAAATCGTATTGCTGATTGAAAAGTTGTTGATCGGCTTTAACAAATGGGTCGTACTGATAAAGGCGGTGACCCGCGTGTTCAATTTTGTCGAGGCTGGCTTTGTCTAGCACCCTGCCAAAATTGAGCCCTGTCAATGAACCACTTTGCTGGGCGCTTATCTGTGACAGCAAGGGTTTGATAAATTGAATTAGTTGCTTTTGCTTGCTGGCTTTATTGGCTCGGCCATAACGCTGTAATTGCGCTGCCGGCATAAGGTGGGATTGGGGGTTAGCGAAAACAAGGCCGCATTGATCGCAGCGGTAAAAGGCTCTTTTTTTATCTTGTAGAAAAAATTCAGCACGATAACGGCACAAGGGACATTTTATCATTGAAGTAAGCAGGCACCTGAACAAAAACAAAGATATATATCAATCAATAGCAGATTTAGGTTGATTATGAAAGTGATTACAAAAAGCGGAAATAAAAAAAGGTGGCAGTAAACTGCCACCTCGTAAAACAGTGCTTATCACACTATATTCTGATTCCAAGTATCCGTACTTGCTATGTGACTATCCCGGTCAGTATCCTTCTTGTTTTTAGCGCTTTCCATGCTTTTTTAGTTGTTATCGGTCTTCAATGACACTTTATTTAAATCCTGTTGCCGTCCTGACCACAGCTTCCGTAGATGGTCTTCAATGACACATCAATTTCCTAGTTGTCTTCAATGACATTAGTAAACAATCCATGTTTAAAGTACCGTCCAGTGATATCAAGCCTCCGCAAGTGCATCCTAAGCAATTAGCTTCCTTTGCCGCTACTTTAATCCTTAAAGTAGTGTCCTTATGGGGTTTTATCTCTGTTGCGTAAGGGAGTGCTATTTAAGCGTGTCGACCATTCGGTCTAATCCTTACAAATTCTATATGACCTGGACTTCAAGCTGAAATCACTACTCTTATTATTTTTAGTGAGTGGTCTTATTTATATTATTGTTATTGGTAAATATTATTC
>NZ_MCTY01000027.1:0-17684 GCF_002873635.1 Shewanella sp. 10N.286.52.B9 | reverse complement strand
ACATCCACCTTCACAACCAAATAAAATTTAATTATCGTATTTACTAATATCATTATAACCGTCAAGTGAACCACACTTAGCATCAATCATTAATCTGACAATTTTAAAATACCTGTTCAAAGATAAATTCGGAGCAGGTGATGAAAACGTATTGAATAAGTAAACAGTGACAGCAGCTATTACAAATATGTAGCGCATGTAACAGAACCAATATTGAATTCAGTCAACAGCATAATGTCTCTATTGCAACCTTTTATAAACAGCGCGTACCATTTCCAGTGCAGCTGATTGAAGCAAGCTTGCCAAAGTAAACGCTGTTCACCACATCAAGTAAGGCATCATGGGGCAGGTTTGGGTTAATCACCTCTAACTGGTTTAATAATCGCTGCTTTAATACAACCTGATGGTAATCATCACGTTCAGGTGACGCGCCGTCTGGTGCAATGTGGTAACCGTTTTCTACAGGTCACCTTGGTCGATAAACCAATTGATACACTGCTGATCTAGCAGATCTTCGGTAATAATCACACGATGTCCCTCATATGGTCACAAAATAACTGGAACTGTGCGCTACTTTTAAAAAGGTTCTGTATTTCAAACATTTGATTAGAATAAGTTTGCTGCTGCTTATCTAAGGTATTTGCATCACCAATAAAATCTGATAAATTTTTATAAATGATAAGTGGATGCCACTTGTTAATCCTATTTGTAGATTCCGTTCGATCGCTAATGTGCCAACCATTAGGCATATTCGCTCTAAGCTCTTGTATCCATTGCTCGTAATGGCCGTTATCTTTTAAACGTGGATAGCGTTTTTCATTAATACTGAGAATAACCGCAGCTATAGGTCCATCATCTAATAAGTCATTGATAAAATGATCTGAACCATCAACAACAAACCCAAAAAACAAACCGGGTTTCCAAGTCGGTTTTTTACTATTACCGTAAGATGAAAATGTTAACCCTATTCGACCCCACTGAGAGACCTTCCGTTTTTCTGGGATTATAAATTCTTCATCAATCAGTAATGGCCATGACTGTTTTTTAGAACGTTCACTAATATTGAATAGCTGCTTATCAAGCTTTTTTGACTCATTATAATACGCAATAGATAGTGGGTTTATAGGGGATACATCGACTAAGCCATGGCTCTTAATTAGCTGTATAAACTCACTTCTAATCCATTTAGTCTTCTCATTATTACTATCTAACAACTCAATTTCTGTCGCTATCTCGTGCCAACATATCGCTATGTCAGGGTTCTGCCTATGTTGACCAACATGCGCGGTAATTAGCACCAAAATAAACTCTTTGCCTAGCTGTTCTTTGGCGTATTTACGATAATTAGAGAGCTGATTGTCATGTAACTCTGACCAAACTTTATGCTCAAAGATGACACTCCACTCTTTATCAAGTGAATTCCAGAGCATATCTGGGTACACACCATTAAAGTTTACCTGAGTATCAAAGAGGCCTGAATCGGGTAACAGTTCAAATGGTACAGCTTTATCGGTTCCTTTCGATTTCAGTAGCTCACTTAGTACTTCACGAACATCTTTATCGTTCCTTAATAACCATGCAAATGCTTCTGTTATGAAGTTTTCTGTTGGGGACGTTTTATCGTTCGATGCATATTTACTTACGTTGACCAGTAGGCTGTTATTCATAGCGGCATTCCTTTGCAATTTAGTTAAAGGTATCGTTATCAGTCGAACTCGCTCACTGAACTTCTATCATAATCGTGAGCCTTGCTGTTCAAGCACTTCTTTCATTAACACCAGATTGCCAGACTCAATGGTTACTAATAATTGTTCAGACATTTGCATCTGCTCCTACTACGTCTAACTCGATTTCACCCCAAAGTTGTTTAGTCGATACACCTATTGATTACAACAATTTCTAGTCCATTTCGCACCGCAGGCAGAACATGGTTGATATCTCAGATATTCAATTCTCTGTTGTTCCGACAATTTCTTTTTCAAGAAGGGATTTTTGTCGTTGTATTCCTTCAATAGTTCTCCAGGAACTAAGCCCCACGAGTCATCTCTTTGGGAAACATTTGATAGCACTACAGCTCCTGAATCTGATGATGCATTCGAGCTAATTTTTACATTTTTTTTTTGAGTAAAAGAGTGTTTGGTGACATTAAGAGCAAATTCTAATTCGTAGAATTCAGCAGTAACCTCTTCACCTAAATCTGTGCCTATAACTTGAACATGAGCAATTAAATTATCATCAATTTGAACCTTCACAACAATTCTCTCGCTCAATGGAGGGAAATGCTTATTAATGGGAACAGAAATATTGCCATAGTTTACCCGTGCATCCGATGCCCCGCTTTTCCCGATCATGACAGGCCTTTTAAACGTCATCAAAGCAGTTCCATCTCTTGGATCCGTGCAATACATTGATTGCTCTTGTTGGATGGAATGGCCGCGTTGAGGCAAAACGGTTCCTTCTCGAAGCAAAGTTACCACTGAATTTCTTGCCTCTAGTAACTCAAAAGGTTTCGCTAGGGTGATATCAAGCCTATCAGCAGCAATCCGAGCTGCTCCTTCTGAAATGATGCGATCACCTTTTGGAGATACGTGTAGTGCAGCAACACCAAAAACTTCATTTAGTTGACGCTTAATTGTCGGCATGTTGACCATGCCGCCAGTAGCTAGGCAAAGTGCTATTGTTTGTGGATCAATATCAGCCTGTTCAGGCGATAGAAGCACGTCAATCTCTCTCATCCCTTTTTGGATAAGGCGAGAACATACATGTTCAACATCATCTCGAGTCAACCAAACATCAATTTCGGACTCGTCACCGTCACCTTGGTAGTAGTCAGGTAGAAATATGTTTGTTTTTCCTCTAGATGAAAGGGTAATCTTTGCTTTCTCACAGGCCACAAGTAATTTAGCTTTCATATCTGGGTTACGATCTAGATGGCTATCTTCTGTCCAATCATGCTGTGTTGCATGCTGCTTCTCCACAAAAGAGAGTATTGCCTCATCCAGGTAATCGCCCCCTACAGAGTTATTACCTTTGTTCTGAATTTGAACAAGTGAGCCATCAGTCACCTTGCAAAGGGTTAAATCAAGAGTCCCGCCACCCCAATCGAATACTAAAACCATCCTTCCCTCAAAACGGCGCAAGGCATCTTCTGTATCTTCTTGGTCTTTAAAGTATGCATAGAGTGCAGCTAGCGGTTCATGCACGAAAGTTTCAATATAAATACCGGCATTCAATAGAGCTTCTCTTAAAGCGACTCTTCCTTGGCCATCCATATCGACAGGAATTGTCACCACGGCACGAGTTAAATCAGCAACCTCTGCATTATCATTATTAAGAGCATCATCTCTTAAGTAGCGAACTAAATCGGTAACCACGTCTACTGGATTAACAATTCTTCCATCAACATTAATCGCAGTTTGTTTAAGCAACTTCTTGGGGCCGCGAACAGTATTACCCAGAACACCAACTCCTGCTTCTTCAAGCTTATCTTTTGCTTTTCTACCACAAATAATCTGGTCTGTTTCATAACGGACAACAGAAGGATGAGGTCTGTTACCATCACCAAATGAGGTCACCTGCCCATCATGCGTAACAACTGAAATAAGACTGTTTGTTGTGCCAAAGTCGATGCCAACTACTTGAACCATGGTAAACTTTCCTCAATGCTCTCAAGAGCTAATTCTATTTGATGAACAGCAACTTCAATTTTTGGCTTCTCTCTCATCAATGCTTTTAGAGATAACTGCATAGCGGGCTCAACATCTTCGGTGATCAGGTTGTAAGCTTTCGATTTAGCTTTACCCGCATCATCTCTTAAATGAACTCTCGTAGCCTGCTCTGAGAGTTTCCTTTCATGAGACTCGCCCTTCAACCTTGCTAATTCAGATTCAAGTGCTTTTATTTCAGATTCTTTAGCCTTAATAGTTACTTCCAACTCACTTATCTTTTTTATTTTTTTTGTTAAAGCGCCTTCCTTATGTTGTGTTTCATCCTCAGCATACCTTCGTCTTTCATCACTTATTTCAAGCTTCTGTTCAAAGTACCGAATAGCAGTATTGAATTCACTGGAAGGCTCCTTGATAGAGGAAGCATAAGCGTAACTAACCGTTGTCTCCTCATTTACTGGCTCCATATTGTTAGCTAGTAGTACCTTCTGCATCTGAGCTATAGCTTTTTCAGCAGAGCACTTACCCGTTTCTAGCGCCCACAAACAGCCTATTGCTAACACATTTGCCGATCTCTTTTTTAGATCAGCACTGTTAATCGTAAAACTTACCTCTGGTTGCTTTGTCTTATCAGCTGACTCCAAAGCAGAATTTTTGCGTTGTTTGAGTTGTCGTTCGAAATAATCTTTTATATTTCTGCAAATTACAGCTATTACATCTTTATTTGTGATATCTGTAGGGCTTGCATACTCGACAAAAATGTTGTCACTACCGCTGTATTTCCCCACCCAGTTCCGGCTTATAGCTAATACAGCAAACTCAATAAGTGCGCGCCTGACCTTCGATTGAGCGCCAATAGATAGTACAACCAACCCCAGGAGCTGTTTGTAAGTTGGATCAAGCTTCCCAATATTTACGATTAAGCCATCAATAAACTTATGGTCAGTAAGCTCCGCTCGTTGCAGTCTCTTTAAAGCAGTTTCATGTTCACGGCTTACTTTTATTGGCTTAGGCTTACCATCTTTTTTAATTGCGACTGTAAACACATCGCTCAATATTTCATTTAGCGAGTTAAAGGAAGCTTTTACAACTGGGTTAGACTTAACGGTATTAGAGCTTTTTGTTGATGTTTTGCTTTGAGTATCTGCATTCACTGAGGGCTCTTGTACCTGATCATCTTTAACAGGTCTTTTTACCCCCACAGAATGAGTATTATCACTTTTAATACCCAAACCTGGTTCAGGTAACGCTTGCTCACTTTGCTTTTTCTGACTTCGCAGACTGAGGATCTCTCTTTTTTTAACCATTTTCTGACTCTACGTTAATTAGTGAATTGCTCGGAAAATTCAATGACGTGTTTAACACGTCGAGCATAGTATTTAACCATTTCAGGATTAGCTTCATCTTCAGCTTTACGATAGCAAAGGTAATCTAGTTTCTGCTTATCTTGAAGAGAAAGGTGAGTACGATTCATTAACTTAATCTCCTTAACGAGCTCATCAAAACTGAAAGTTTGATAACGACCGACTAACTGATTGAGAATGATCTCTGAAGCATAATCGATAGGTAAACCAAGCTGCCCATCCAATTTCTGCAAAGCCCCCATAGATAGTTCTTTATTAAAGAATTTCAATGCTATATCTAATGCAGGAATAAAACTGGTCTTACTTGGTAAGCGAAAGTCATTCATGATGAATTTAATCATCTGACATAAAGAGATTGCGAGAGGGGTATCGTAGGCACTCAACAATGAAAAAGATTGATTTAATCGGGCTGAAAAACTTTCAAAATTAAGAAGATCTGCCCGATGGTCTTTGGCCATAACACCTTGGATATATTTTACTAAGCCATCTCGATACCAGACGCAGCCCTGTAAATGGTCGGTATCCTGAATAAATCGTGTTACAGCATCCCCACTAAAGTCATCTTCACTAAACCACTGCCTGAATTTAGTATCAACCTCAGCTAGCTTACCTGGTTCTGCAATTTGTATATCAACACTTACAGATTTTTTAGTCTCTTTACCATGGAGTTCTATGTGAAAAAACTGCTGTTTGGCAGTACCTAGTTGCTGCCTTAAATCGTTTAAATCGCATTTATTTTGGTGATTAACAACAAACTGTTCGACAAAAGCAGCTTCAATGTCTTTAGGCCTGACTCGATGAGACAACTTAAACGTAGCACTTTGCACTTCACGCCCAGCTATAAGTAACACAGGGTTTGCAATTGGATGCTCAATCTCATGCCAATCACGTTCTGAACAAGAGCTAAACTCCACTCCACAGTGACGGCACAAATAGACTGGAGGCGTCAAATCTACGAAACTCGATGATGAACCTCTTTCATAATAAAGATCAATCGCTGTTTCTTGTATCCAACCAACAGTAGGCATTTAGCTAACCCCATCCAATTTGTTCAACCTGTATATCTTCATCGAGCTCTTCTGCACTGAAATCAGCGGGGTCTAGGTAATATTCATTATCAGGAGCTTTGATTTCATCTTGGCTTCAAGCTCTTTCAAAAGCTGTTGTTCTGTTTGTTTCATTATGTGGTTTTCTTATATAAAAAGAAGTGCCAACATCATAGCACCACATTTTTAAATGTCTTTGAATTATGCCTCACTTTCCCTGACTTACAGAAATAATTTGCGTTACCAATGTCACAATGTAAACAACATGATTTAATTAAAGAGCACCTTCCGGCCGGCTATTAAACTTTTGCCACCAAGGTTAACTTTGGAGCAACTATTGTTGGTTTTAACTTGAAGTAATTAACTAAGTTTTAACTAGCTGCAGGGTGAAAATACAAAATTTCATGCTTTATGCGACCGAATCCCAAATTAGGTATTTACACACTATTTAATTGATTAGTTGTCATAATAACCTCCTTAGATAAACCAACCACTTGCTGTTTAAATGAGAGCCTCGTTTGCTATTCATCATGATGAAAGATGTAGTACTGACGATGCTAAGTTTACTCTTTTGGGTCATTACTATTGCAAGTGCATAAATTGGAGTCAATGTGGAACGATTGTTAGCTTCAATAGCAAAACTAGACCGTTGGGCTGTGGAGAATCATGTTGATTTATCACGTGAATTAGCATCGATAGTGGCAAAAATAAAAAAAACTCATAAAAGAAGTGACGCTCCACAAAAAGTAAAATCAACAAACTCTAGTAAGTCCCTCAAAAAAGTAAAAACAATAGATAATAAACAACAGACAAAGCCGCTAAGTGAGCCACCAACTGCGACAAGTATAAACTTTGATAAAAGGTCAAAAATCATAAAAGGAATTTCGTATTGTCGTTATTGCCGAGTAAACAGATTGGAGTGCAGAGAGCATGAGTTATTTGATGGTACTAAAGTTCTGATTTGTAAAGATTGTAGGCTACGAAGGCATAGAAAGTATCTGAAAAAGAAAAATGAATACTTTGTAAAAGAGGATGCACTGTTCCACCTTGTATCTGGTAGTTATGGCTCAGGCAAAGCAAACCGATAAAATATTGATACTGTAGTAGCTTAGTTAAATCGGCCATTAATTTGAAGGCTAATCTCAGCTAGCCTTTCATATTTTAGCCACACTTATCATAATGTTAACTAGAGCGGTTTTAACATTAACTCTAGAAGATTTTGTCCAAAAGTAAGCTAGGTAAACTTTAATCTAATGGCCAGTTTTAGTTAGCTACTACAACACTGCAAAAAGTCTCCCGTAGATAGCTGGTATCCCGTTAAGCAGCTCTATGTTCAAGCAAGCGCTAGAGCCAAAAGTCTTGGCGTTTACTTGCTCGGTGAGAAAGTCTCTTTTAAATCTCGCTTAGTTATTTTTAAGCGCTATGCAAAAGGTCGAAAAGATAAAGTGGCTGCAGCTGACAAGGCTAGACGGAGTAAAAGTCGCGTGCAAGTTCAGTGCGAGAAAAGGGCTCTGGCTATTAGCGGCACCACTTTGCAACTCAAGTGCAACGGCTAAAAGAATCGTCAAAATATATGCGACAAGAATACAGATAGAAGAAAGCTTTAGAGATGTTAAAACAGGCCTAAAGATGAATGATAGCGGCACAAGGAGCCAAGATAAATTAAGCGTGCTCTTGCTCATAGCCTGCTTATCACAATTTATATTTTACCTGCTTGGTTTGGCGGTCAAACCAGCCGATAAACACAGGCAATATCAAGCGAACTCATCAAGCACCGCAATGCACTTTCAAACCAGTTTATTGGCTTAAGAGCTTACAAAGATAGGAGTTTGAAATTGCTGAAATCGCATTGGCAGCCAGCCATTAAGACGCTACAGGATTTAGTGAGGGAACCACAAGCATCCTATTAAATTCGTGGGGATCCCTCAGACTCAGATAACAGTATCAAAGTGTAACATTAGCTATATTTACTTTTAAATCAGCATCCTTTATTTTGTATATATATCATATGGTTTAAATGAAGTTGGTTTAATATGGTTTCATTATTATCCCCAAAAGAAGCTAGAAAGATAAAATCAATCAAAATTCATCCAGCTGCTAATTCAGCATTTGAGTTTGTTAAATCACTGGAGTTTCTATTTTCTGATGCCATTAGAAAAGACTTATTCAATGTAGATATTTTGAATGAGGGGGCTATTTTGCGAGGGATCGTAATTGAAACCGAACTTCATATTTTTTCAGGTTTTGAATCAAGAATTTTCGACTTAAATAACCTAAACCGTGCAACTGCTACCATCCTTATCCACAAAGATATCACTAAAAGTGAAATTGAATTATTTGCATGGAAGGCCGTAATATCTAACTGTCTGTTAAACTCAGTATCAAGCGAATACTTGGATTTAATTCATACAAATATTAACGAAAGAATTCCGAGTTCAGTATCAAATATATTGTATTTTAAGTCTCATTTAAGCGAAGTTTTATTAGCTGATATGACTGGAAAAACGAAAGACACCATTGCAAAGCAAAAGTCTCGTCACAATCAGCCTCAACAAGGAAATCCAATCTCTATTTTTGAACAAGTGATTGAAGAGGTGAATCACTATTAACTCTCAACCTTCAAGGTTCGATGCTGAAACAATCAAAAATGCCTTAAATAACGCATTTCCAGAAAAGTTAATTGATTATCACAGCTGTATTGCTGATGAGATCATCAACCTGATTGGAATCTTAAGTGAGCAATATCAGCAAGAGTTTCCAGAACTATCTACGATAAGAGAAATCGCAAAGCTAAAAACAACAACGTCACCAACCACGCCTGAAATACATTATCAAAAGCTCACAAGTCTATATCAGTCATTAAAAAGGAATAAACAGCTCGAACAGCATTATTTTTCAGCTTTTATTGCGAGCATCATGCACTCCCCATCTCAAGAGCACCAACAATTTAAACAATATAAGGCCTTAACTTTGTTAGTTTGTGCAAAGCTCTACATGATGGGCCGGCATGAATCTGCGATCAAATCAGTTTGTAATGAAATGAGGCAATGGTCCTTAGGTAAAAGATATGAGCTATCTAATGACCTTCCCGATGTCATTACTCTCGAAATGAACAAGTTATTAGAAATTCTAGACGCTAAAAGAAAGCAAAAACTTGAAAAATGGAGCAGCTCTAGAGTAGGAAGACAAATTTCTAATATTTATGTCCCGTACAATGATAGCCATACCAATAATAATGGCATTATACGCAATACCATGCTTCGAGAGCCTGGAGTGCAGTCGACAAGGCTTATTAGCACTTCAATAGAAGATGATAGCGGTGATACTGTTACCGAATTCAAACAAGTAAAATCTAGTGACGAAGGCTGGGCAATGGAGGAATCTGCATCGGAGCAGAAAAGAACAGCTCTTCTAATATCAATGAAAAAGCCAAGTGAAAATGGGTATGCTGTACAAAAGTTAAGCGCTAAAGCGACAAGTAATAGATTGCTAAAAACCAACATGCGTCTACCGTGTGATATATATCAAGCCACGAAGTTTGAAATTAGTACATTACTAAAATATTGTATGGATGCTCGTAAAGTTTGTGAAAAAACACGTTCCTTTATTTTAGCATCTTTGACATTAGGTACATCATTGCAATGTGTTAGCCAGCGGGATTACAACCACTCAAAAAACACGCTAGAATTTGAACATATACTACCAACCCAACCTCAACGTAAACGCATAATCAAATTAATATCTCCGATTCATACACTGCTTGTTATTCAATTACCAAACGATATCAAAACTCATTTATTGAATGATTTAGAGCAATCAACATTAGATAAAATATCCACTCTACTAAAGCACATCAACAAGCAGCATAGAACAAGTTTAAGCCTGCAAAAGATCTCGAACTACTTGGCTCAAAAGCTAAAACAAGAATCGATAGATCCAACCATTATCGCATTAATTCAAGGTCAAACAGCTGATGTAACCCCAGCGCTTTCATATACCCACTTAGCAGAACAAACAGTAAACGAAACATACCAGCGTTTTTTAAAGTTCTTAGAGAAGCTTTCAAGCAAATCAGCAAATAAACTGAAGTTTGACTATTCAATAGAGCATGAGAAAAACAAAGCGATTGGGAGCCCGCTTGTTATAGACGATGAAATTCTGGCTAAATTCTTTAACACCATAGAACAAAATATATTGCACATTTCAGATATTTACTCTCATAGTCGACATAACCTCATCACTTACTATGTGCTATTCACTCTTGCAATATCTTCTGGCTACCGCCCTGTTACTGGCTGGCTTGGAAAAATCACTGATTATAATTTATTAAATCTAACCTTGTGGATCTCTGATAAAGAAATGCATCAGGACATATCAGGTAGAGTGATCAAAATCCCTGAGATTGCGGTTAGTATTTTAGAGCACTACAAGCAATACTTGAAAGCTGGGAAAGTTGAGTTTATGAACCGAAAAATAGCACTTTCACAACGCTATGATCATGCAATCACTGGCGAGGCGCATTTGTTTTTCTTTATCACTGATAACGAAATAGAAGAGGTAACGCCTAAAACAATGACTGACCACTTTGATCGTGTACTTCCTCTACCATTGAATTGGCATCGCCACTATATTAGGTCGTTACTTGTTCGTGAGGAAATAAACCCAGAATTAATCGCAGCTTGGATGGGACACGCTGAGTTAAATGAACCAGCATTTACACGGTTTTGTTCATACTCCATCAATGACTTAAGTATCATTAGCGACTATATAAACAAAAAATTGGCCTCTGTAAATTGTGGGGCTATCAACTTTGTCTAAATCCATTGGTGTAGAAAAACGTAATAAAGACAGAGAGCGCCATCGACGTAATCTAAAGATTAAGGCAGATAAACTTGTTGAAAAACACTTTCCAAGTGGTGCTGCATTTCCCCCACTTCAGGATTTCAACCTTAAGTGGGAGCAACTAATTGATGATTTACCAAAAGTATTTACTTCAATAAGAGATCTAAAATCAGGTTTTAATCGATGTAATTCAGTCGTAACTAAACGAGCAGAGTCTGACAATATCAACGTAGCCATGCCGTCTGTTATCGTAACGCAAAAAGCTGAAAAAACGATACACTCTCAGGCATTAATACGAGATGGGCTAGTATTTCAAAACCTCTATAACCGCTGGTTTACAGAGCTATCTTTAAATGGCTATTCCGATAGTATTGCTGAAGCTTATCGGTCTATTATCTTTTCAATTATTTGCCACTCAGGTTGCCTTAATCATCATTTAATAAGAGCCTTATCTGCGCAATTAAACACCCGGCTCAATATTTCAACTATCAATAATTTACCCTTTGTCAGCCTAATAATTGATGAGAATGGTTACCATACAAATGTTACAACCGAAGAATGTAAAACAACAGAGTTCATCTGGTATTTATCTCCACTCACAATTAGCTGCATTAGGCACTTTCTACAGCTAAAAAAGCATAACCCACATACTCACTGGCAAGCACCCACAGACAATAAAACTATTCATGCTTTGCTTATAGATGAGTATCAAGACAAAGAGCTTCTCCCTACCAACCTAAAAGGGTTAGTCAAATCAGCAATATCTGTCATACAATTTTTACCTAATGTCAGAATAAATCAAGCAATGCTTGAATATGCAATGGGAAGAAACAAAGCTTATAGTCTACCTAAAGACAATTTAGCGAGGTTAGTTACAACACCTATTGCAATTCACCCAAAACTTAACTTTTATAGTCCACTTAGGAGCATCGAACCTCAAGGGTTACGTAATACAAAACCTGCTTTGCCATATTCAAAATTCTTTCAGACACTATCCCAGACCTTAAAAGAAACAGGTAATAAAAAGCTGACATCAAAATCGTTAAAGCAAAATTTAAACACACTAGAAAGCACACTTAAACTATCAATTGCTCAGGAAGTGCTAATAAAATGGTATATCCATAAACTAAAAACATGTAAGCCATCAACCATACGTACCTATCACTCCACCCTATCAAGAAAGTGGCTTTATAAAACAGAATCAATTGATCTATCAAACGCGGATGAGCAAGATTTTCAAGACCTATACAATGAACTGATTGGGCTCACCAAAGGCTTACCAGCCAAAACTCAACTTGCTGGCCGGTTGAGTGATTTCCATGCCTTTAATGTTCAAAAATTTGAATTTCCTCTGCTACTAGAACCCATTCAAAAAGGGTCAAAACATAAGCTTCATACTAACGCCGGTTTTGTTGATGAAACACTATTTAAGGAATTACTGGATACTGTTGATGAGATAAATGATTTAGACTTTAAAAATAAGGCGACCTTAAAAAGTTTATTAATTATTTCGTATCGCTGCGGATTGAGGATTAGCGAAGCCATCAAGCTTAGATTTAAAGACATAGAAAACTCTCAAGAGGGTTGGATCGAAATAAGAAGCAATAAGTTTTCTGATAACAAAAGCGCGTCATCCCTTCGAAAAGTGCCGCTTAACGCTTTATTACTTGAACATGAAAAAGAGATTATCGACGAGTCACTACAAATCGCCAGACAAGAGCAGTCAACTGCACCAGATACTCGTTTAGCCTTTACCATTGGCCAAGATATAAATAAACCAATAGATAAATTTCTGTTATCCAACTTCACCACCACCGCACTAAGGCAACTTTCAGGCATAGATAACTTGGTATTCCACCACTTAAGGCATAGTGCATTATCACGATTGCAGTTAATTTTTGAATTAGGTGAAAGCAGTACTAAACATCCAGAAGTAGTCCCTTATTCAGCCAAGCAAATCCAGAAGATAACTGATATCTTAGCGGGTAAAACTCAACGTAATAAATACTATGCGATTGCTGCATTTGATGGACATTCATCTCCTGAAACCTGTTTTAATCATTACTTCCATTTTTGTGATTTAGTACTGTACTCTAACTTGATGACAATGGAGCTAAAGGTGACCCAAAAAAAGTTGCTCAACTTAGGGCTTGGTTCACGTAGGGACTTAAGTCAGCAGGCTAAATTAAATGGCATGAATGATCATTGGACTGTTTCAAACTTCCTTGATTACACCATAAAAAAATTAAACATTGCCCCTATTCAGGCTCGCAAGCCAAACCAATTAACCACTATTCAGCCAGAACCTAACCGTAAAACCATTGTTAATATTGATACTTGCTACAATATTTTAAAACAAATTGAGCAAGGTTTAGATCCTATCGAGTTAGCTTTTAAGTATCATATTGAACCAAGCAATATAAAGAGGTGGCACAAAAATGCTACTGAATTAATGGCATTAATGACCAACTATGACAACCCAAGGTTGCAAACTAAAAGTACCGCTCATACATTAATCCCTTCTATGCCTAAATCAACGTCTGAATTAAAGTGGCTTTCTTTAATCATCACAAAAGTTAGGCAGCAATACCCATTCGATACACAAAACATCAAATGGGCGCTTGATTACGCTTTAAATAATAAAAATAGCAGTAAATCGGGTATCTACTTTTCAACGCCTAAAGAGTTAGAACATTTTATTGAAACATTCTCTTTTGCCATACCTAAAAGTAAGTGGCGTATACAAACTCTTTCAATAAATCAAAGCCCTATGCGACCACGATGGGAAAGTGCTTATCGCGGCATTCAAACTCAAACGAGTAAGCTATCATCCCATAAAGGGCGTCAGGGAAAAGGCGCTGTGTGGTTGGAGCTTAGGCATTCTGATGAGAAAGAAATAATGAAAGCAAGGAAGCAAAAAAAATACTCTTCAAATACCATTATTTTTCTAATTCATATGATGGGGATAATGATGAGAAAATAGTTAAGCGGATTAGAATATTTAATACCCCAGAATTTCAAGGAGCTAAGCGTAACAGTGTGGTCAACATTACAGTATCATGCTTATATCAGGGCAACTTAATGATAATGATTATTGTTATTATCATTAAGTTGGCAAACCAATGGTAAACCAATATATTTCACTACTTAGACTGGCTAAACTTCACGATAACCGTAAGTTACAGCCACTTCACGACAGGCGCAAAACTGGCTCAACAGGGTGAATCAAGGGAGCTTAGGCTAATGCCACTATATTGCGTTCAAGTATGAGCATAATGATTATCATGAGCTCTCATGATGACAGCTTCTTAGTTTGCTGCTTCGATCTCTTAATATCACGTATCCAAATCACTGAGCCATGTGTCACTTTCGATTCAAACAAATCTATAGCTGCAAAAAGCTCGCTCAATTTTTTATAACCGTAGTTTCGCTGATCAAAAGATGCTTGATTAGAAATATGCTTACCAATAGGGCCCAGCATCGCCCAACCATCATCCTCTTCTACGGCTTCAATAGCCTGCCTTAAAAGGTTCATGAGTTTAGTATCACTTTTAATATTTTTTACAGGCTTAGGTAGCTCTTCGTCACCCTGTTCATATCCGTCCAGATACAAAAAACGGGAACAACTATTGACGAATGCACTTGGAGCCTTACGCTCACCAAACCCTATCAAGAATTTCCCATCAGCAAGAGCTCTTGTTACTAGGGGGGTGAAATCACAATCGGATGACACCAGACATATAATATCTACATCTTTGGTATATAGGGTATCCATAGCATCGATGACCAGTGCTATATCAGTGGCATTCTTACCTTTGGTTAGATCGAACTGCTGGATTGGCTGTATAGCATATTCATGCAATACATCTTCCCAAGGCTTGATATTAGGACTCTTCCAGTTACCATAAGCCTTGCGTATGTTCACTACACCGTACTTTGCCAGCTCTGACAAGATCACATCAATTTTGGCAGCTGGTGCATTGTCAGCATCGATAAAAAGAGCTATTTTTTCTTTATCTTTCATAAGACTCACTTAAATAAATATTACATTTTACGACAAGAAAGCTGAGCACTCATTTTGAAAATAAGGCAACAAAACTGTTGCCTTTCTTCCCTTAATGATGAGTTAACTCATAACACAGTCTAAACCCTGTTTTTAGGTACTTATATTTTCCAGTACTGTATAGAGGACCTGAAGAGCGAAGAATATGTTTATCACCATAAAAAGAAGTTAAGCTAGCCGAGCGAATTGAAGTGCCCTCGTGCAACCACTCAGCAAAGTAATTAGAATCAACGAAGCTTAGGGCTTTGTATGAAAAGCTTACAAAATTTACAGGGTATTTAACTGGTAAAGCATCAAAAATTTTGTCGTCCATATAATCCGGACTGCCGTCATACATGTTCCCTTTCAAGTCATAGAAACGTAAATCTGATCTTTCCTCATAACTGAACCCTCTTGAATAACCGCCTTCCCTAAGATCCAAATACTCATCAGCTTTAAGTAAACGCAGAGGCACTCCAGTTTCATTTTCTTGCCAATTGATATAAGCCAAAACATCATAATAAGAAAGGGATGCAGGTAAGGCTCTATCTTCATCACTGTTCACAGGCTTAATAGCATCTCCTTTCCTAGACCTTGCAAAATCCTGATTACTAGCTAGAAAGTAATATAGGTCATCAATAGTTTTAAGCTCTGATACCATCAGTTTTTTGCCTGCTACTGAAACTTCCTGAAAACCTTTCAGTATTTCGCTAGAGTTTTTCAAATGAGGTATATAAATTCCTTTAGTTTCATAATATTGCCTTAATATCTCCTCAGTTCCAGGGTAATTGGCACTCAAATTACCTTTTTCATAAAATAGTTTCTCAGATTCATGAGAATCTAAATCTCTATTACCTTGATACTCGAAGTAAAACCATCGCTTGAACCGATATGTATCAATACAACTAGGCATGTCAGCGCGCTTAAGGTATTCACCATAAATTTGATGTTCGAATTTACGATCTCTCTGATTTTTTATGACAAAATCATAATTACCTTTGCCATCAGAAAGGAAGATAAGGTGATCATTAAATGGGATTACATTTACCCAACCTTCCTCCCCTTTCTGAAACAGAATATTAAGCAATTTTTTTACATAAAGTGCCTCGTCAGAGACAACTTTAAACCCTTCATTATTTCCAGAGTTATATAGCTGCATTTCTGGAAGTTCATCTGTGAGATCGGTTAAGTTATTTCCTAACAAATGATAAACAGCGGTGACATAGCCTTCCATCCTATTTTGCAACAGAATTAAATCAATAATCCGAACAGTTCTCTTTTTTCCACTAATTATCGGCTTCAGTTCAGTGAATATATCTAGATTCAAAAACTCTTGTTGTTTTTGAGATAACTTAACAAAAGAAAAGTCATCATTAGCCTCACGTTTCACATGGTCATTCCTGCAGATGACGTGATACAGATCCTTATCACGGCTTACAAGCTCTTGAATATCCATGTTATGCCAATCAAAAGTGCGAGAGAAATCAAAGTTGTGACCAGTAAATAACTTTTGAGGTAATTTTTGGTCTGTGAAGAAAAGACGTTCTGAAACTTGCTGATGGGTGAATGATTTACAGGGATTATAATTTCCAGGAATACTATGTTCTAGCAGGTTAACTCGTATATTAAGGTTATTTCTTGCCATAAAGGGCAAAAGTTCATTCTTGTACTCTTGCTCATAAAAAGCAAAACCACCGAGAAACCCTAGCTTTTTCGAAATAGCATTGAGTTTGGTTGTATGAGGAATTGCTTCTCTATCATGCATTGCCTTTTTTGATGAACGCTTTAAGCTTTCTGGTGCTAAGCCATCCAAAGGAATAATGTGAAACTTATCAAGAGGGAGCAGTGTTACTGGGATGTTGTTTTTTGGCATTTTTTAAAACCTATTAATAGATTATTAGCCCCAATTTCTTGGTGCACTTCTGGCTAATAAAAAAGGTTTCAATCAATGAATATCGCGAAGGTTATGGACATTGATATAGAGTTTTGTTTTGTAAGAAGTACATTACAAACCGCAGGTAAGCTCTAGCCCTAGTTTTTAATCTACTTGATCAATATACCGTTCGTCAAACATTATCTTACCCAAACATAAAAAATCTGAGCAAAATTTCATGAGATGATGATATCCCCCTTAGCTAGGTGGCCAAACCACTATGTCACTACAGTATGAAATTTGGGGAGTGAATCAACACCATGATAATTACTGTTACCGCTAAGTTGGCTTTAGCTAGCATACAGCACTAAAGTCGAACTAGGTTTTAACACAACACGTTTTTGGACACATATTTGCTAGCCAACGTAATTAATTCAAAACTAGGGTAATTTTGAATGACTGGTTTTACTAATTAAAGTTTATAGCGAGTATTTAAGGACTACCTTAATTTTGGTCAGGAATATCACCGATATAAACTACCAGAGCAACAAAAGCATGGCTGCAAGTCGGTATACTACGTACTCTATTCATGCTCAAGAAAGAGGTAAGACCAAATCTGAGACAACACATTTTATCAATTATCCAATTTTCTCTTCGAACAATAGTTTTATATAAAGACAGCTTACAAAACTATGCTTTGCTGCATCATATTCATTTATGTATTAATTTCACGAGCACATCAAACTAGCAATAAAATGTTCATGAAATCGACACAATGTTATTTTCACGCCACCACAAGTGAGTTATAGCTATGTACGTGCAATCGACACAGTGTTATTTTCACGCCACCAT
>NZ_MCTY01000026.1:0-19828 GCF_002873635.1 Shewanella sp. 10N.286.52.B9 | reverse complement strand
CTTTAAAAGTGACTGCCTTTTTATTTAAATTAATTAAAGCTTACAGTTTTATTAGTCGCTGCTGTACTCGCTCAATGTCGTTACTCTTACCCACTAATTGAATATGATCGCCTTCTTCAGTTATCAGATCAGGAGTAATCAACATATCAAATTTATTTCTGGCAAGTGCTGTAATACATACTGAACTGTCGGTATTGGCATTCAGCATTTTTTTAATCGTTTTTAGTGACAGACCAACTAAGTGGTTAGGCTTAATCACGTATTCAAATGTCGTTTCAATAATGTTGCTATCATCAATAGCGATTTCAGTACCAATGATATTATCATCATAATAATAAAGTGCATTATTAGGTCCGGTAATGGTCACAATATCACCTGCTGCAATCATATCAGGCTGTTGTTTATCAAGGTTTTGGCTTAAGGTTAATTCAAAACTCACATCAATTGCTGCCTCATTAAGTTGTAACAAGGTTTTATCGACGACCGTACTATCGTTATTTACTTCAAATGAGCGAGAAACAATATTTTTAGTGGTATTGATATTTTTTGGCTTAAATGGATCCATTAACAAGAGTTTACTCTCTGTATATTTAGAGCCAGATAAAAAACCAATGATATAGATAAATATACCCAATAGCAGTACACCAAGTTCTGGCTCTAAATGGAGATGAAGCAGTGTGATGGTGATGCAACCACCGATAAAACTAGCCAGAATACCAAACACAACTCTGTGCATGCTAATTAAGCCGATTAAAAAACCTATTACTAATGTTAAAACAAAAGTGATGTATGGGTTGGAATGAAATAAATTTTCAATTGTTTCCATAATTATGACTACTTTATTTTGGAGCGATTTATGCCAACAATACTCATTACTGTATATATTAATTACATAGTAGGGATATTCACCCTTGGTAAAATATCACCAACGATAATCAATACAGTGTGGTGTTATGCAGTCATAATAAAGTGCAGTCAGTTTTATAGACAATCTCATTTGAAGGATGAAACCCTGCATTGAAGTTGCTGAAGATAACTAAAGGGATGAAAGCCTCTTAATGCAGAGGCTACTAATACAAATATGATGCTATTATTTGGATCTAACTCTATTTATATAGTTAGCTATGGCTGATGTGATAGACTTTTTGGCCGGCATAATTTGTTTTGAGTGTGGGTTCCAAAGTGATATAGGTACTTGTAATGCGTCTTGTATTTGTTCTATTTCTATCGGTATAAGATCGTGTGCAGTATATTCCATGGAATTGATTAACAATGGGAAAATGCTCCACCCAAGACCTTCTTCAACCATTTTAATGATGAGAGTCAGTTGATCTACCACTTCATAATTGGAGGAGACAATGATTTTTTTACTCATATCATCATCAAGCATGGATTTTAAGATAAACTGACGGCTAGTCTTCATTTTAGCCAAGGTTGCTTCAGAGTTTAGTGTTGCTAGGTCAGCGTCTTTGTTGGTGAAAGCGGCAAATGACATGTTACATAAAAAAGTATGATCGATGCTGTTTAGCACTTTGCTTTCGTATATATTCACAATTCCAAAATGAATACTGCCGTCTTGTATTCCCACTTTAATATCATTTTTGGTTCTGACGAGGAAGTTAACTTTTAATGATGGGCTGTCAATTAGCAGTTGTTTTCTAATCTCAGATATCACTTGTTGCGGTATAAAACTGCAATACCCAATTGTAATTGAATTAAGCTCACCAAATGCCAAGCTCATGGCCACTTGGTCAAAGGTTTTGGATTGCTCAATAGCCTGTTTGGCATAGTTATAAAGTAGTACTGCATCTTCAGTCGGTTCAACGGTTCTACCGATCCGTTCAAACAGGGTAATGGCTAATTGATCTTCAAGGTTATTAATGACTTGGCCAATAGTTGTACGATGTTTGTCCAGTTTCACCGCTGCTTTACTGAAAGCTTTCTGCTCATAGACAGTTACAAAGGCAAGAAGTTGTTCCAAACTAAAGTTCATAGTTGTCTCTTCAAATAATGAAAAATGCGATGTGGTATACATTTGGGGTTATACCGTCACTTAAATCACAATTTATCACACATAAAAACAATTGTTTATAGATTTCGATGGGTGAGATCCATCATAGATGATTACAAGATTTTCTCTGCCGCCATTAAAATATATGCATAAATGAGTAAGAAGACATTAAGTCAATGTTTTTTAAATAGTTAATATTATTTAGGTGATAGGCGTATGAGCATAATGCCCCATGAAGTGGTAATCGGTGATGTGTATTTTCCGCCATTATTACTGGTTGCCGCTATGGCATATATATTAACCGGCGTAGTTACCGCTATTGGTACTAAAATTGGTTTACATAAATATGTCGCAGCTCCGGCCATAGTTGAATTGTCTATGGTTATTCTTTTTATCGGCTTAATTAGCCAATTTATTTCCATATTTTAAGTAGGTAACGCCAATGTTTAAACGTTATTTTATTACCCTGTTGCTGATGGCGGCGGCAATAGGTGTTTTGTATAGTCAGTATCAAACTTACACTGATAATCCTTGGACAAGAGACGGTCAAGTCAGAGCCTATGTTATCCAAGTAACCCCACGAGTGACGGGTCAAATAGTTAGCGTTAATGTTACAGATAATAGCCATGTACAAAAAGGCGATGTGCTATTCGAGATTGATTCTAGCTTGTATAAAACCAGTTTAGATAAAGCGGTAGCAACTCAAAAGCAATCTCAAGCTTTAGTTCGTAAGGCTCAGAACGAGTCTAGTCGCGCTATTGAATTAGAAAAGCTAACCCCTGGTGCTCAGTCAGTGTTAACCCTTAATAATCTACAAAATGCAGTTGAAACCGCACAAGCGAACTTGTTAATGGCAAAAGCCCAAGTGGAAGAAGCTAAATTAAATCTAGCTTACACAAAAATTACTGCACCAACAGATGGCTATATTACTAATTTGAATTATCGAGCAGGCTCACAAGTCGTTGCTAATTCGCCTGTTGTTGCTTTGATTGATGAAAACAGCTTTTGGATTGACGGTTTTTTTAAAGAAACTGATTTAAAAGATGTGGCTATTGATAATAAAGCCCAAGTCACATTAATGATGCATGACCAAGTCACTTTAGAAGGTAAAGTACAAAGTATTGGTTACGGCATTTCGAAAACTGATGGCAGTACCGGCAATTCGTTACTACCTAATGTGAACCCGAATTTCGAGTGGATCCGCTTAGCACAACGCATTCCAGTTAAGATAAAACTTGATAAGTTACCTGAAGATATTCAGCTGCGAGTTGGTATGACGGCATCGGTAAAAATTCTGAAGCATTAAATTTTATAGAGTGAGAATGTGTATGCTCAGTTTACCCGTTAAGGAAGCGATAAAAGTTTCTGTCTCTGTCGGTATAGCAATTGCCTTAGCATTGTTTTTTCAATGGGAAAAACCGTATTGGGCTGCTATTACCGTTATTGCCATTGCTTCAAATGAAACTCTTGGGCATGGCTTACACAAAGGTAAAAACCGCCTTATAGGTACAGTTTGCGGCGTTAGTGTGGCGTTATTTCTGGTGAGCTTTTTTGCCCAGACTCCGATGTTATTCATTGGTTGTTTACTGTTGCTTTTGGCTGTTAGCGTGTGGTTTGCTGATAATTTGCGTTATGGTTATGCATTTACCATGGGCTTTACTGTGTGCACTATTGTTGCGGTAATGGGAGGCTTTAATGGTGAAGCTTCATTTGATGTTGCGGTTTTACGAATACAAGATAATTTACTTGGAGTGCTAGTTTATTCAATTGTTTATCGTTTTATTTGGCCTTTAAACACTGAATCTTTATTCTTTAGCAGCGTTGACTCTGCGTTAAATGCTTTTCATAAAATAGATAACGCGCTTAACGAGGCTGCAAAAAGTGCTCATCATGATAATATTCAAGACTTATTAGTCGATGCACAATTACTGATTGATAAATTAAGTGACTTGATCAGTATGCCATTGAGTTCCAGTTATAAACTTCAACATGAAAAAGATAAATGGACTGTCATAGTCGATGGTTTTTCTCACGTTCTGCAGCATAGCAAATCCACCATCAAGTTGTTATCCAGTGATAAACCCAATGATGATAAGTTGCAACAGTTAGGTTATTTTTCCCAAGAAATTAAAATGCTTGATAATGCCATTAATGGCGAAAAGTTAGATGTTGAAATTTTAGCTAACTACTGGAAGCAAGAGAGCATAAAGCCCCAAAACTCGAAAGAGGCTGTAAAAGAAAATTTATTGAAAGTGAGAATTAACAGAGTTATAAAGGCGGTTTCAATAGCCTCAACTTGTTATGGCGCATGGATATATTTTGCCTTACCTGGTGGTATTTTTATCCCTATGTTTGGTTCAATTTTTGCCAATATAACAGTCAGTTTACCATTTCCTTTAATGAAGCAGGTGATATTATCTGCACTGCTATGGGGAGTGTTTTTTTTACTGCAATATATTTTTATAATGCCCGCATTTACAGAGCTTTGGCAGTTAGTTGGTTTTTATATGATTAACGTTTTCCTCATTTGGGGACTTTTTCCAAAGCCTGCAATGATGCTAGTGCGTATGCTAGGTGGCAATTTACTTATGGTAATGACTATGAGTGCATTACATTTAACGCCTAGTTATGACATTAATACGCCATTGCTGATACTGGTCATATTAATGATTACCGTGATTGTTGCACGTTTCTATAATCAATTATTTATGCTCAAATAAGAGAAATAAGATTTCCTCATGACGCTCAATACAGCATTGAGCGTCATTAATAGCCTCGAATTTACATTCTTTTATATATAATTCCAGTTTAACCCCCTAATCCTTCTATTGGTTTTGATCCGTTTTTATTTTATCTACTTAGGTAATTTTGATGCTGATTTGCTGTTTATCTCAGTAGTGGTTTTTATTCATGTAGGGTTTAATCCATCAATAGCGATTAAATATCTAATAAATAAACACATACAATATTCCCATTGAACGGAAAAAGCGCGTTAGCCAATAACGTTTGCTGAACTTGCATTATGTTTTTCCGAAATTTGAATCAGGAAATGATTCGATAACTTATTTGCCATAGATTGGCTTTCAAAGGGTACTATTAATGAATCAAACGCTATTTTGTTCACTTAATCATTTTTCTACTTCTCGCTGTATTCTAAAAGCAATACCAATAGCCATATTGTTAACACTCTCAAACGTAAGTTATGCGCAGGAAAGTATTTTTGTTGAAGATAAAAACAACAAACAACTCATTAATTCAGCGGAGCAAAATGTTTTTCAACAATACGGCGTTTCAGAAGATATTTTGAAATTAGGCTTAAGCTCGCTGTCACTAGGTGATCAGCAAGTTGAGCGTGTGGTTAGAACCTTGGAAGTCGGCGATAAGGTAAAAAGTTCAGATGTGTTTTTGGTTCAAAGTACAGATACTCGCGGTAATATTGATCTGAGAATTAAATATGACCAATCTAAATTAGATGATAATGAGGATGTCATAAAAACTATCGAACAAATAACTAAAACAGAATATCGCTTGAAAAATTACATGGAAAGTTATGATAAGTCTTCCGTCGTTGTTGATGAGATATCTGCCAATGAAATAGAAATAAGCTTTAATTACTCTAAATATGGTTTACCGCAAGATATTGCTTATTTTCGTTTTATGCGGGTTAAGCTTACTGTAGTAAATGGTGTTGCAACCAAAATGGTCATGACCAATTCAAAACCATTTGATTTTGATGCGTTTAGTGTCGAACATTATCGTCAAGAAGTTGATTTAATGACACTGGTTAACGGACACACAGCCATTGCAAATAAAGTGATTCACGCTACTGGTAAAAAAGGTAACAAAGAAGCAAGTTATCACGCAACTATCAAGCCCGTGGCATTTTATGATGATGAACATGGTGCATTAGTTTTTGATGAAGCGTCATTAAAAATGGTTTCTGATCCGCGCATTCGTGAAGAAAAGGTCGATTTAGATAGACTCTTTCCGTTAATGAGTGATTTAGTTCGCCAGCAAGGTATTGATGTGCCACTGCCATTTGGTTTTTCGGTCGCTTATCGAAATCAAGATATGGATTTTGGTTTTGATAGTTTTAATATTATGGGGGTAGATTTGGATGAATGGTTTGATCCATCGAGCTCAGTTGGCACTGTTAATGCTGAAAGTTATTCATTCAGAGCTGATGTCAATATTTTACCGTTTTGGAATATATATGCTTTAGTGGGCAAGGTGAATGTGGATGCAGTCGTTGATGCCCAATATACCGGAAAACTTAAAGATGTGTTTGAAGATAAGCTCGGGGTTATCGGTGGCAGTTTGGCATGCAGTTTATTAGAAAATCAGGGCGCTGATTTATGCTCACCAGGAAGAGTCGAAGTGCCGCTACATTTAGAATATGATCTGGCAGGTTTGGGGACAACGCTTTCTGTCGGTTATAAAGAATTTTTTGCATCTGTTACTGCAACTTACTCTAAAACTCGTCTTGATGGCCAGGATTGGGGAGATGGTATTGTGACTATCCAGCCAATGCTTGGTTATCAATTCCTTGAGTCGCGAGCACAAATTTTTATCGGCGCAGAATATCAAGGCCTTAAGCCTTCGATGACTGGTAATTTAGGCGATATATTGGGAACCGGTGAAGACTTTACTTTTGATGTGGGTGTAGGGTTAGAACAATGGGCTTATTTAGTGGGTTTTAATAAACAGATAGGTCGTCATTTAAATTTGACAGGGCTGTACAATAAAGGTGAAACAAGAAGTTCATTTACTTTAAATTTAGGTTATCGTTTTTGATGTATTCAGTGGTAATTCAAGAGCCACCCATTAGCTAACCCTTTATAGTGTCAGTTTTAGTAAGCACAACTTTTTTAAGTTGTGCTTTTTTGTTTTTTGAAACTCAGCAGTATTTTTTTGAACTACCAAATAGCAATTAAGTACTCTTTCATCAAATATTTTCATTTAGGCATAATTTTTACTCATTTCTTTGATTAATTATCGTAAACTGACATTAATTAGCTGAATTAGGAGTCGTTATGGCCGGATTAGAAAGAGAAATTACCTTAAGGTTTTTAGCTGAACCTGCAGATGTGAACTTTGGCGGCAAAGTGCATGGTGGCGCGGTGATGAAATGGATTGATTTAGCTGCATATGCTGGTGCTGCAGGTTGGAGTGGTAAATATTGCATTACCGCTTATGCTGGTGGTATTCGTTTTGTAAAGCCTATCCATGTGGGCAATATTGTTGAAGTAAGCGCCAAAGTTATTTATACCGGCACATCGTCCATGCATTTTGGTATAGCGGTTAAAGCGGGTGACCCTAAAGAGCCTGAACGTCATCTTACTACCCATTGTATCGTGATTATGGTCGCAGTTGATGATGATGGTAAACCTACATCAGTACCTGAGTGGGTCCCCCAAACAGATGATGATATTCGTTTGAGGGATTCAGCATTACGTTTAATGGATATGCGCAAAAAAATTGGCTCTGAAATGGAAGCCCATGTAAAACCGGCTTTATAATCAATGTATTAGCCAAAATTTCAATCGCTTACTCATAAAGCCTAACTCGTTTTGGCTTGTAGCACAATCAACACTATTTTTAATAAACAACCACAATAATAATGAACGAAGGAATGATATGGCTAAAGTAGCATTTATCGGCTTGGGCGTGATGGGATACCCAATGGCAGGGCATTTGGCTAACCAAGGGCATCAAGTTACGGTTTATAATCGCACCACAGCAAAAGCGCTGCAATGGGCAGCGCAATATTCTGGTGAGTTAGCATTGACCCCAAAACTTGCGGCAGTAGAGCAAGATATCGTGTTTACTTGTGTGGGTAATGATGACGATCTTCGCCAAGTGGTTTTAGGGGAAGATGGCATTGTTCATGGGATAAAAGCTGGGGCAATTTTGGTCGATCACACCACCGCATCTGCCGATGTTGCTCGTGAACTGGCAGCCGTGCTTGCTAAGCAAGAGGTTGAGTTTCTAGATGCGCCCGTATCAGGTGGTCAAGCCGGTGCTGAAAATGGCGTGTTAACTGTGATGATGGGCGGAAAAGAAGCCGTTTTTAACCAAGTAAAACCGGTCATTGAGGCCTATAGTCGCTGCGCAGAATTATTAGGGGAGGTTGGAGCGGGCCAGTTAACCAAAATGGTCAATCAAATCTGTATCGCAGGAGTGGTGCAAGGGCTTGCCGAAGGGTTACACTTTGCTAAAAGTGCAGGTCTTGATGGTTTAAAAGTGGTTGAGGTGATCAGCAAGGGCGCAGCTCAAAGCTGGCAAATGGAAAATCGTTATCAAACCATGTGGCAAGGTGAGTATGACTTTGGCTTTGCCATTGACTGGATGCGTAAAGATTTAGCTATTGCTTTAGATGAAGGGCGTCGTAATGGTAGCCAGTTACCAGTTACTGCCTTAGTGGATCAATTTTATTCTGAAGTACAAGCCATGAAAGGTAACCGCTGGGATACTTCAAGTTTGTTAGCGCGTTTAGAAAAAAACCGCTAGACGCTCTCAATGGTGATAACTTATTAGCCATTGCACAATTTTGTCGTTTAAGTTGCGAATTTAGTTTGTTGGTAACATAAAAGCTCGCTGGTATTTAACATTGCCAGTGAGCTTTTTTGTTATCGTGTTAGCCCTTGGTATTTGTAAAAAATTCAATAATTTACTATCACTTGTTGTAATAATGTTCATTGGTTCTCAAGGTGATTGATTAGCTTATAAGCATTTGCTGCTCATAAATGGCGCTTAAGTTAATAGGTCGTTAATTTGTATTAAATTATACTATCGAAAATATAAATTCGATTTAATTTAAATGCCGCATTTTACTCAATAAAATCGTAATAAATGCTAGTAAATTAAGCTTAGCTAACGTAAAATTCCAGCTTTTGTTTTACCCCCATGCTTTAGGCATAAAGTTGACTTTGTGCCTAGACTACTATGTCGCCTGATAATCAGGCGCCCAATAGCATTTGATATGCAAAAATGCAGTGGATGAGAAAATGCAGCAGTTAACAGAGATCGTAGAACAAGCCTTAGAAGTAATAGGTAAGGCCAGTGATCTAAAGACACTGGATGATATCCGTGTCGACTACCTTGGTAAGAAAGGTAAGATCACTGACATGATGAAAATGATGGGTAGCTTAAGTCCAGCAGAGAAACCTGCCTTTGGACAAGCAGTCAACCAAGCTAAGCAAGCGGTACAGAAGCAACTTTCTGAGCGTATTGAAGGCTTAAAGGCTGCTGAATTAGAAGCGCAACTTATCGCAGATAAAATCGATGTAACCTTACCAGGTCGTACGCTTGAAATGGGCGGTTTACACCCAGTAACACGTACGATTGAACGTATTGAAACTTTCTTTGGCGAGCTTGGTTTTACCACTAAGCATGGTCCTGAAATCGAAGATGACTTTCATAACTTCGATGCATTGAATATTTCTGAGCATCATCCAGCTCGTGCTGATCATGACACCTTTTATTTCAATCCAAAAGTGATGTTGCGTACGCAAACTTCAGGGGTACAAATTCGTACCATGGAGCATGAAAAGCCACCTTTACGTATCATTTCTCCAGGTCGTGTTTATCGTAACGACTACGATCAAACTCACACGCCAATGTTCCACCAAGTGGAAGGTTTGTTAGTTGATGAAAAAGTTAACTTTGCAGAGCTGAAAGGCATTTTGCATGACTTCTTACGTAACTTTTTCGAAGAAGATTTAGAAGTGCGATTCCGTCCATCTTACTTCCCGTTTACTGAGCCTTCAGCTGAAGTTGATGTTATGGGTAAAAACGGTAAGTGGCTTGAAGTATTAGGTTGCGGCATGGTGCACCCTAATGTCCTTCGCAGTGTCGGTATCGACCCAGAAAAATACTCTGGTTTTGCTTTTGGTATGGGTGTTGAGCGTTTGACTATGCTGCGCTACGGTGTTAACGACTTACGTGCCTTCTTTGAAAACGATTTACGTTTTCTTAAGCAATTCAAATAACGGAGCAATATAAAGATGAAATTCAGTGAATCTTGGCTTCGTGAATGGGTTAGCCCATCTGTAAGCCGTGAAGAATTATCACACCAAATCACAATGGCCGGTCTTGAAGTTGACGGTATTGATGCCGTTGCAGCCGAATTTAGCGGTGTGATTGTTGGTGAAGTGGTTGAGTGTGGTCAGCATCCAGATGCTGACAAATTACGCGTAACTAAAATTAATGTTGGCGGCGATGAGTTAATTGATATCGTTTGCGGTGCACCAAACTGCCGTTTAGGCTTAAAAGTTGCGGTAGCAATGGTTGGGGCAGTGCTACCTGGCGATTTTAAAATTAAAAAAGCCAAACTACGCGGCCAGCCATCATTTGGTATGTTGTGTTCATACGGTGAGATCGGTATTGATATCGAAAGTGACGGTATTATTGAATTACCTGCAGATGCGCCGATTGGTAAAGATATCCGTGAATATCTTCAACTAAACGATGCCATCATCGACGTTGATTTAACCGCTAACCGTGCAGATTGTTTAGGTATGGCAGGCTTAGCGCGCGAAGTTGGTGTATTAAACCGTCAAGCGGTTGCTGAGCCGACGTGGGATCCTGTTACTGCAACTATCGATGATAAAGTTGAAATTAACGTTATTGCAGCAGATGCCTGTCCTCGTTATTTAGGCCGTGTGGTTAAGAATGTAAACTTAGCGGCAGCAACGCCTTTATGGATGCAAGAGAAGTTACGTCGTAGCGGTATTCGCTCAATCGATCCCATTGTAGATATTACTAACTACGTATTGATTGAATATGGTCAGCCAATGCATGCGTTTGATTTAGCAGCCTTAAATGGTGCTATTCAAGTGCGTTTAAGCGACGGCGTTGAAAAGCTTACTTTACTTGACGGTAACGAAATTACAGTACCAAGTGACACCCTAGTGATTGCTGACGATAAAGCAGCCGTTGCCTTAGCGGGTGTATTTGGCGGTGAAGCGTCAGGCGTAACTGCAAAGACCCAAGATATTTTATTAGAGTGCGCATTCTTTGCGCCTTTAGCCATTATGGGTAAATCGCGTCGCTTAGGCTTACACACAGATGCATCACACCGTTTTGAACGTGGTGTAGACCCTGAGCTTCAACATAAAGTGATGGACCGAGCTACGCGCTTAGTACTTGATATTTGTGGTGGTGAAGCAGGTCCTGTTGCTGAAGCAGTGTCTGAAGCGCATTTACCTAAGCCGGCTCAAATCACTTTGCGTCGCAGCAAGTTAGACAAAATTCTAGGTCATCATATTCCTGATACTGATGTAACAGAAATTCTTGAGCGTCTTGGATTTACTGTTGCAGTAACTGCTGACGCTTGGAATGTGACCACGGCAACATATCGTTTTGATATGGCCATTGAAGAAGATTTAATCGAAGAGGTTGCCCGTATTTATGGATATAACAATATCCCAAATATTGCACCTGTTGCTTCATTAAGTATGTCTGATCACAAAGAAGCGAATATTCCATTAAGCAAAGTGCGCAGTGTATTAGTGGCGCGCGGTTTCCAAGAGGCGGTGACCTATAGCTTTGTTGATCCTAAGTTACAAAACATTGTTCATCCAAATGAGCCAGCAATGATTTTACCGAATCCTATTTCGGTTGAAATGTCAGCGATGCGTTTATCGATGTTCACCGGTTTGTTAACTTCTGTTGGTTATAACCAAAGTCGTCAACAAGGTCGCGTACGTTTATTTGAAACCGGTTTACGCTTTATTCCTGATGCCAAAGCAGATTCTGGTGTTAGACAAGAAGCGATGATTGGTGCAGTAATTTCTGGTGTTCAAAATGATGAACATTGGTCAATGGAATCTAAAACTGTCGACTTCTTTGATTTAAAAGGCGATTTAGAATCAATAATCGGCTTGACAGTTTCGACTTCTGAATTTACTTTTAGAAGTGCAACACATTCAGCTCTTCATCCAGGGCAATGTGCTGAAATATTAAGAAATAATCGAGTCATTGGTGTTATAGGTGCTATCCATCCGAGTTTGGAGAAGCCTTTTGGCCTTAATGGCAAAACAATTGTTTTTGAGTTAGAACTGGACGCTTTACTGCAAGCCAGTTTGCCGCTAGCCCAGGCTGTATCTAAGTTTCCTGCTAATCGACGTGATATTGCAGTCGTTGTAGACGAAGAAGTTTCTGCAACTAATGTTATGGATTTGATAAGAAAAGTTGGCGAAAATCAGTTGGTTGGCTTAAACTTGTTCGATGTATACCGGGGTAAAGGTGTTGACGCTGGCAAAAAGAGCCTTGCAATCGCACTTACATTACAAGACATTACTCGTACACTTGAAGAAAAAGACATCACTGAAACTGTTGATTCAGTTGTCTCGGCACTTAAGAGCGAGTTCAACGCATTGTTGAGGGATTAAAAGTATGGCACTTACCAAAGCCGAAATGGCAGAACATCTTTTCGAAACACTTGGCATGAATAAACGTGTAGCCAAAGAGATGGTTGAGTCTTTCTTTGAAGAGATTAGAGAAGCACTTGAAAGTGGTGAGCAGGTCAAGTTATCTGGCTTTGGAAACTTTGATTTGCGCGATAAAAACCAAAGACCGGGAAGGAACCCAAAAACTGGTGAAGATATTCCTATTTCAGCTCGCCGTGTAGTGACGTTCCGTCCGGGACAAAAACTCAAAACACGTGTTGAAGAAGCAAATGCTGAAAAGAAGTAGTTTCACTGTTTAATAAAAAAGCCACTCATTGAGTGGCTTTTTTATTTTAACAAATTAAGCAAGATTCAAAGTAGCAATTTTACAATATTCAGATGTTGTCCCGCTGATAAATTGGTATTATGGCCAATTCCTTAGGCTCTTTGTTTCACTGTGTTAATGTAATCTTTGAGGTTTCTTTTGGCTAGACAAGCAAAACATTTCGATCGTCGCTTTACCCTATCTTTATTGCACCCGAAATATTGGGGTACATGGCTAGCCATTATGGTGTTATTTATGTTTGGGGTGATGCCTGCTTGGTTGCGAGATCCTATAGCGCGACTATTAGCCAAGCTGGTACTGTCTTATGCGAAAAAACCCATCAATATTGCGCGTATCAATATTAAAACATGTTTTCCTGAGAAGTCAGCGACTGAGGTGGATGAGTTAATTAACGCCAACGTCGATATGTTTGTTTTAACCTTGGTATCTCAAGCTGAATTATTAATTCGCTCAGATGCGCATCTAAGGCGTCGAGTCAGTATTACAGGTTTTGAACATGTGCAAGCCGCGCGTGATGCTGGCCAGCCGATTATTTTTATCATGCCCCATGTATGGCCGATTGATTATGCCGGGCTGCGTTTAAATATCGAACTGCCTATGGTTACCATGGCCAAAGCTCATAATAACGGCTTATTCAATTGGTTTAGTAATCGACTACGCAGTAGTAAGAATGGCCGCGTTTACATGCGAGAGGCGGGCATACGCGCGCTAATCACTGAATTAAAGCAAGATAATAGCTTCTTTTATTTACCAGATGAAGATTTAGGTCCTGAGCAAAGTGTATTTGCTCCATTGCTGGCAACAGAAAAAGCCACCTTACCGGTAGTAGGGCGTTTAGCGCAAGCAGGTAAGGCGCAGGTTTTACCGGTAAAAATAGGTTACGACAAAGCAGCTTACCAGTTTAAGTTGACCGTGATGCCGCAAGTTAAGCCTGAAGATATGCAAGGTAAGGATAACGAAGCCATTGCTTTAAATAAAATGGTTGAGCAAGTTATTCAAGCTTACCCTGAGCAATATATGTGGTTTTTGAAATTCCTTAAAACCCGTCCAGAAGGGCAAGCAAAAATCTATTAATTTGAATAACTAATAAACCAAAAAAGCACTCGATGAGTGCTTTTTTTTGGTTAAAGGAAAATTAGTGTGGCGCTAAGATGTCACTTTAATTAACGGTTACTCTGAAAAGTAATACCAACCTTGATTGATAAGCTGGGTTAATACCGTCATGACTTGCTGATCATTGAGCCAGTTTTGAAGCTGCGATTGAGTGAGTAGGTGATTATTGGCGATCTCGGCGATGATGTCTTGTTCAATCCCTGCGGCGCAAACCACTTCACCATTGATATACAACTGCGCTTGGGTATCAGCCTCTAGGCTTAATACCTTTAAGCCGCCAATACGTTGCATGTTAGCGCCATCTTCAATGGCTTCCTTAACATCTGTTGTTGAAATTGGCGCTTCAAAGGGATTGATATCGAGTTCAAAACGATTTTGGCTGAGTAACTTACCTAGCATAGTTTGGTATTGGGCAGGATCAGTTGCTAATTGAGCCAGTAAATCCATGATCCCTTGCTGCTGAGTTTGACTGACTAGGCCATGGCTTGCAGCTTCTTCGCTAGAGGTAAATCTATGTTGGCCAGCACTGTTATCAATCAGCGAATCAGCCAACTCAGTTAATAATTCTTGCTGACTTGGCGCTCTAAAACCAATAGAATAACTCATTGCAAGACTTAAGGTTTCACCGCAATGAGGGTAGCCTGGCGGAATATATAACATATCGCCTTTGCTGAGCACCACATCAATAATGGGTTCAAAGTCATCGACTAATGGACTTGATGGATCTCCACCACGGCATTGATGTTCGCCATTATGGCCCACTTTCCAGCGGCGTTCCCCTTCTCCTTGGATCAAGAACACATCATAATTATCAATATGTGGCCCAATGCCGCCTTGTGGGGTGGCAAACGATACCATTAAGTCATCAAAACGCCAATCAGGTAAAAATCTGAATGCTTCAACCAGTGGTTGAGACTCCGGATACCAATGGTTTACCGCTTGCACAAGTAACTGCCATTTGTCATCGCCATGTTCGTCATAGTCTTCAAACGGCCCTTGAATCACTTTCCAGTCATCGGTTTCAGTTTTAACGATGCGAGAAGAGATATCTTCTTCCATGGCTAGGCCTGCAAGTTCATCGGCCGATATTGGATCTTCAAATGCCTTAAAGGCATTTTTGATGACTATAGGTTTTTGTTGCCAATATTTACTGATGAACTCAGCAGTATCAAAATTTAATGTATACATAGTATTAAAAAAGGCGGCAATCCTTATGGAACTGCCGCCTATCCTTATTCAACAATCAATAGTTGTTATTGAGTGGAAGATTATTTTAACTCGTCAACAAATGCTTCAGCACGACCAATGTAGTTGGCTGGCGTCATTGTTTTAAGTTCAGCTTTAACGTTATCAGGTAACTCTAGACCATCGATAAAGACTGCAAGTTGATCGCCGTCGATACGCTTACCACGGGTTAACTCTTTTAATTTCTCGTATGGCTTTTCAATGCCGTAGCGACGCATCACTGTTTGTACTGGCTCTGCTAATACTTCCCAGTTTTTATCTAACTCAGCGCGAAGGTTTGCTTCATTCACTTCAAGCTTGCTGATGCCTTTCATTGTTGCTTGATAAGCAATTAATGAATGCGCCATACCAACACCTAAGTTACGCAATACTGTTGAGTCAGTTAAATCTCGCTGCCATCTTGATACAGGAAGCTTTGCGGCTAAATGCTGCATTAACGCGTTAGCAATACCTAAGTTACCTTCAGAATTTTCAAAATCAATTGGGTTAACTTTGTGCGGCATGGTTGATGAACCAATCTCGCCAGCGATAGTGCGTTGCTTGAAGTGACCTAATGCAATGTAGCCCCAAATGTCACGATCGAAATCGATTAAGATGGTGTTGAAACGGGCAATAGCATCAAATAACTCAGCGATGTAATCATGGGGCTCAATTTGAGTGGTGTATGCGTTCCAGTTAATACCTAAACTTGTCACAAAGCGTTGTGACAGCTCATGCCAGTTAACTTCTGGGTAAGCAGAAAGGTGAGCATTGTAGTTACCCACAGCGCCATTGATTTTACCCATGATTTCTACTGCATTGATTTGGTCTAGTTGGCGTTCTAAACGAACGGCAACGTTAGCCATTTCTTTACCCAGCGTAGAAGGCGAAGCCGGTTGACCATGTGTACGTGACATCAATGGTACTGATTTGTTGTCTTTTGCTAATTGCTTAAGCGCATTGACAATTTCTAGACACTGAGGCGCTAATACTAATTCACGTGCTTCTTTAAGCATTAATGCGTGAGATAAGTTATTAATATCTTCAGAAGTACAAGCAAAATGTACGAATTCGTCGATTGCAACTAATTCAGCGTTATCTGCAATTTGTTCTTTGATGAAATACTCAACCGCTTTAACGTCATGGTTAGTGGTTCTTTCAATCGTTTTAACGCGCAAAGCGTCTTCTTCACTGAAGTTATCCTTGATGCTATCTAGTAACGCTAATGCGTCTTCACTAAATGGCGGAACTTCTTCAATCTCTGGGCAACTTGAAAGTAGTTTTAACCAGTTAATTTCAACTTGAACACGGTATTTTGTTAAACCGAATTCGCTGAAAATACCTCGTAGAGAGGTGGTTTTACTACCGTAACGACCGTCTATCGGCGAGATAGCTGTCAGTGCAGAAAGATCCATTTGAAGCTCCTTGATGAACTTTTATTGTAAGTTGGAATATTTGTAGGGTGAATCGTTAATTATTTTTACGGCTACTGATAGCGGTATCCACAATGGCTTTACGGGCAAAAACTAAGTGACGGCGTTTGCCTCCCAGTTGTCGCCATAAAACGGCACTGCGCATCGCTGCTAGCAATAAAGCACGAATTTTTTGTTGTACTTGCGGTTGTTGTAAATAAGCTGGATTCCCAGAAATTTGCAATTTAGGTCCCAGTTCACTGATGGTATCACTGTAAATACTGGCAAGACTGGCGATGATTTGTTCATCAGTAATCGCAAAATGGTGTAGTTGTCGATGCACTTGGTTGATGCGTTCAGCTAACATGCCTAAGCCATTTGCTGAGCGAGCCAGTTTGCGCTCCAGTGCTAACATACCAACAAGGTAGCGGGTGGTTTCCACATCCTTGCTATTACCATCACCCAATTGGTTTTCAATGAGCTGATAACCTTTATTAAGTGCTTGCTTATCGGTATAGATATCACTAATAGAATCAGGATCTGTGACCATGATGGTGTTCAGACTTGCAGCAAGTGCGCTTTCATCTGAATCACCATGACGAGCAATATGTTGTACTTGAGCAATAGCTTGTAATATTCCGGCAAACGCCATAGTGCGTTCAAATAAGACTTGGCTCACAGACTATCCTCTAATTAAACAATCAATGATTCCGCCGCCAAGGCAGACTTCACCATCATAAAATACTGCAGATTGCCCCGGCGTTACCGCAGCAACGGGTTCATCAAAAATAACCCTTAAGTTACTGTCATCATCATAAGTCACAGTGCAGTGCACATCTTGCTGACGATAACGAGTTTTAACGGTAATTTTTGCTGGTGCGCTTGGGCCTTTGCGGTCAACCCAATGTAATTGATTGACCAACATGCCAGTAGACATTAACCGTGGATGCTTACCACCTTGGGCCACAACGAGCACATTGCGGGTTAAATCTTTATCAACCACATACCAAGGATCATCGTTACTATTTTTCAAGCCACCAATACCCAGACCTTTACGCTGGCCTAGTGTGTGGTACATCAATCCTTGGTGGGTACCAATCACTTCACCTTCATCAGCGGTTTCAATATCACCAGGCTGAGCAGGTAAGTAGGTTGCTAAAAAGTCAGTAAACTTGCGCTCACCGATAAAGCAGATGCCAGTACTGTCTTTTTTATCATGGGTGATTAAGCCCATTTCTTTGGCGATATCACGAACTTGGTGTTTTTCTAATTCGCCCACAGGGAATAAACTTTTAGCCACTTGCTCATGACTAAGGGTATAGAGGAAATAACTTTGATCTTTATTGCCATCAACACCACGTAACATTTGAGTTCCGTCAGCACTGTCATAACGGCGAACGTAGTGGCCCATAGCAATATAGTCAGCATCAAGAATTTCGTCAGCGAATTCTAAAAATGCTTTGAATTTGATTTCTTTGTTACAGATGATATCGGGATTTGGGGTACGACCTGCTTTATATTCCGCTAAGAAATACTCGAAAACATTGTCCCAATACTCTGCCGCAAAGTTAACTGTATGAAGTTTAATGCCTAATTTATCACAGACGGACTGGGCATCTTTTAAGTCTTCAGAAGCCGCACAATACTCATCGGTATCATCTTCTTCCCAGTTCTTCATGAACAATCCTTCTACTTGGTAGCCTTGCTGCATAAGCAAATACGCAGAAACAGAAGAATCTACACCGCCGGACATGCCAACGATGACTTTTTTACCATTTGGATTGGGAGTACTTAATGTCATAAAACCTAGAAACCATGAGTGTTTGGGTAGTTAGAGATCATAATGTGGTCGCCGTTAGTGCATTTCAAGTGCGCTGACAAATGAACCTATAAATCTCCAAAATGTGCGGCGCATATTCTATCATGCATTATTGGTTGCGGCTATGATCTGCAGTTCACTATTAATCAGTGATAATGGGCTGTGGGGTTTATGTAAATAGTCTTCAATAGATTTGAGTACTAATGGGCTGCGAAGTTGATTTTGACGGGCTTTTACCTGTTCTATAGTTAACCAATGGCAGGCACTAATAGCAGGATCTATTGGGGTGCATTCAACGCATTTGTTTACTTGTGCGCCAAAAGTAAATCGCATAAAAGACAATGCGTTTGATGCACTAAATTGGTAGATACAAACGAGTGCCGAAATAGTAATATTTAATCCGGTTTCTTCTTTTACTTCCCGAATGCAGGCATCAATGATGGTTTCATTGGCTTCTAAATGCCCTGCAGGTTGGTTAAAGCGCACTTCACCATCAATAATTTCTTCAACTAATAAAAATTTATTATCACAATGGATGACACAAGCAACGGTGGTATTGGGTTTATAACGTGGTTTAACCATGACTTATCCTATTGCCTAAAAATCTTGTGTGACAGATTAACTTTCTTGTTTGTGGACTTTATATTTACCACAATTAATGTCATCTAAACTCCATTGACCTATTTTATAGCGAATTAATCTTAAAGTAGGGTGGCCGATATGCGCGGTCATGCGTCTCACTTGTCGGTTTCTGCCTTCACAAATTTGAATTTCTAACCAGGTTGTTGGAATAGACTTTCGCTCACGCACTGGCGGGGTTCGCTCCCAAACCGCAGGTTCATCGATTACTTTTGCTTTTGCTGGCAAGGTCATGCCATCTTTTAGTTCAACCCCTTGGCAGAGTGCTTTTATTGACGCTGCATCTGGCTCACCTTCAACTTGAGCCCAATAAGTCTTAAAGGTTTTCTTTTTCGGCTGGGTCAATTTCGCCTGCAGTTTACCGTCATTAGTGAGTAGCAATAAGCCTTCACTGTCTCTATCTAAACGTCCTGCAGCATAAACGTCTTTTACTGGAATAAAATCTTTTAAGGTTTGGCGACCAGATTCATCGGTAAATTGACATAAAACATCAAAAGGTTTGTTAAACAACACAATTACGGGATCGGATACTGGCTTAGCTACTGGGCGTTTAAAGCCTTTTTTCATTGGGCGAGTTGATGTTGGGGATGCAAATTTATTACTGAAACGTTTTGGTTTGCCATTGACTGACATATAAAAGCCTTTAATGATGAAATTGATTCATTTTGTATAGTTTACTCGGCATTGGGCCTTAGTGGAATTTGAATCTTGCACATAATGGTCTATGATGTTGGCCTAAAAATGTGATCTGTACCCGTTTTTAAAAAACAAGCAGCCACTATTTATTTTTCAAATTTCATATGGATTTGTGCCGCAAAATTACACTTTAACAATAGATTAAAGGTCTTTTTAGGTAGATACTTATTACAATAA